>NZ_JBEZEH010000347.1:0-3551 GCF_040648775.1 Micromonospora sp. NPDC049089 | reverse complement strand
TGTATTCATGTCTAGCTCCGCTACCAGCCAGCCGGTGGTGCACCCCGCCGGCAGTGCCCGTCTCTTGTGGACTGCTCTGGCGACCGTTGCCGCGCCTCCCCTAACCTCGCCCTGCCCTGCCCTGCCCTGCCCTGCCCTGCCCTGCCCTGCCCTGCCCTGCCCTGCCCTGCCCTGCCCTGCCCTGCCCTGCCCTGCCCCCAGCGATCTTGCACTTCCGGTTGCCGATATGTCGCTACTGCGGCGTAAGTACCCGCAGTAAGTGCAAGATCGGCGGAAGTTGCAGCGGCCTTCGGGTCGATCATGCAGTTGTGGTGGGCGAAAGGTTGTTTGGTGCCCGGTTTGTGCGGCACCACAACTCCTTGATCGACGCGGGCAGGGCGGCACGGGGCGGGGCGGCACGGGGCGGGGCGGCACGGGGCGGGGCGGCACGGGGGCGGGGCGGCACGGGGGCGGGGCGGCACGGGGGCGGGGCGGCACGGCGCAGCACGAGGCAGCACGGCGCGGCACGCCCTGTGCCGTGGGTGCGGGCTTGGGTGGGCTTCTGTGGGACCTGGTTACGGGTGGACTGTGGGGTGGATGGGGCGGGGCCAGTGGGGGCGGTCGGCGTCGCGCAGGGCCGCGGTGCGGACGGCGGCGAGCTGACGCTCCACCTCGACGAACTGGTCCGCCGGCAGTGGGCCCCGGTGCAGCGCGGCGGCGTTCTCCTCGACCTGGGCGACCGTACGGCAGCCCGGGATCGGGATGGTGCGACCGCTGCGCGCCCAGATCCAGCCCAACGCGCCCTGGGCGAGGGTGCGTCCGTCGGCGGTGAGCGCGGCGCGGACCGCGCCGACCCGCCGCAGCCACTCCGGTGCCGGCCGGCCACCCCGGAACCACTCCAACCAGCCCGGAGCCAGTCCGCGTACGTCGTCGCGGGGCAGCGTCGACGCGGCCGTGTACTTGCCGGTGAGCAGCCCCATCCCGAGCGGGCCCCGGTTGACGCTGGCCAGGTCGTACTTGTCGCAGACGGCAAGCAGCTCGGGAGCGTCGCGCAGCACCGACAGGGCGTGTTGCACGGCGGTGCCACCGGCGGCGGCGTGCCCGAACGCGGCAGCCCGGTCGGTGCGGTCGGTGCTCCACCCGTACGCGCGGATCAGGCCCTCGGCCACCAGGTCCTCGCAGGTCCCGATCAGCGCCTGCGCCCTCGGCACCGACAGATCGGCCAGGTGCAGCTGATAGAGGTCGATCCGGTCGGTGCCCAGCCGGCGCAGTGAGGCGGTCACGGCCTTGCGCAGGTATCCGGGCGACGCGTCCTCGCCGGTGGCCTGACGGCCGGCCTCGTCGAAGGTGTAACCCCACTTGGTGGCGATCACGGCGTCGTCGCGGCGACCGGCGAGCGCGCGGCCGAGCACCCGCTCACCGTGCCCGGCCCCGTACGTGTCGGCGGTGTCGAAGAGGGTGATGCCCAGTTCGAGTGCCCGGCGTACCGCCCGCACCGACTCGTCGTCGTCGACAGCACCCCAGCCCAGTGGCTGGGCGCCCTCCGCCCAGGGCCCGCCGATCGCCCAGCACCCCATACCGAGGGCGCTGACCTCGATGCCGCTGCGCCCCAACACCCGTGTCGTGACTGCCATCGGCCGATCGTGCCACCTTCGGCGGACCGGGGCGTAGCAGATCGGCGGGCGGACACGCGGGCGCACGGGGACGGTCACGGTGCGGCATGATCAACGCTGTACGACGGCTCGGGGTCGACATCGGCGCAGTGATCATCGAGCCGGCCGACGACGACGCGGACACCTCGTTCTTCGGCGCGCACCACCTGCGTACCCCGGCCGTCGTCGGAGCGTTCGGCCCGGCGTTCGACACCGGGTGGAGAGCTGGTCGGGGCTGACCCCGCTGCTGCGCGCCAACTAGCCGGACCGGCGCAGAGGTCGCGCGACCGGCGCGGCGCGGCCGGCGTCGGTCAGGACGGCCAGGCGCGGGCGAACAGGTCCCGGGTGTCGCCGAGCAGCTGCGGCAGGACCTTGGTGCGGCCGATCACCGGCATGAAGTTCGCGTCGCCGCCCCAGCGCGGCACCACGTGCTGGTGCAGGTGAGCGGCGATGCCGGCGCCGGCCACCCCGCCCTGGTTCATGCCCAGGTTGAAGCCGTGGGCGTTGCTGACCTTGCGGATCACCCGCATCGCGGTCTGGGTGTACGACGCCAGCTCGGTGGTCTCCGGCACGTCCAGGTCCGTGTAGTCGGCGACGTGACGGTAGGGGCAGACCAGCAGGTGCCCAGGGTTGTACGGGTAGAGGTTGAGCACCACGAACACGTGCTCGCCCCGGGCCACCACCAGGCTCTCCTCCGGAGGCAGCTTCGGCCCCCGGCAGAAGGGACAGCCGGTGGGCTTCTCGTAGCCCTCGGCCGGGCGGTCCTCGCCGGAGATGTAGATCATGCGGTGCGGCGTCCAGAGCCGCTCCAGACCGTCCGCCATGCCGTCACTGTCCGTGTGCCGTTCCACCCCTGTCACGAGCCGATCCTACGGAGCCCCGCGGGCATGCCGCGACACCCGCCGTCGGGAAACCCGGCATTGCAAGTTCTTGACGGATCAAGGCGAAGGCATGAAACTTCCATCCATCCACGTACTTCCATGCATTGATGGAGGGCTACATGTACCGACGGCTCGGCAGGTTCCTCGCGGCACTGGCGATGACCGCCGCCACCACAGTGGCCGGCGTCACCCTCACTGCCGGCGCGGCCCAGGCGGACGGCTGCTACACCTGGGGACGCACCCTGTCCCAGGGGGCGTCCGGCGAGGATGTCCGGCAACTCCAGATCCGGGTCGCCGGCTACCCCGGCTACGGCGCGGTGCTCACCCTGGACGGCGCGTACGGCCCGGCCACCCGATCGGCGGTGATCCGCTTCCAGCAGGCGTACGGGCTGCCCGCCGACGGCATCGCCGGCCCCCAGACGTTCAACCGGCTCTACGCCCTCCAGGACGACGACTGCACCCCGGCCAACTTCAGCTATTCCGAGCTGAACAAGTGCAACAGCGACTGGTCCGGCGGCGCGGTCTCGGCGAGCACCGCCCGGTTCAACGCGCTCGTCTCGATGTGGAAGCTCCAGGCCATGCGGCACGCCCTCGGCGACGTGGGCATCGCGATCAGCAGCAGCTTCCGCAGCTACGCCTGCAACAGCGCCGTCGGCGGAGCGTCGAACAGCCGACACCTGTACGGCGACGGGGTGGACCTGGTCGGCTCCCCGTCGTTCTGCCGGCTGGCGCAGCAGGCCCGCAACCACGGCTTCGGGCAGATCCTCGGCCCCGGCTACCCCGATCACAACGACCACACCCACGTGGCGGCGGTCGGAGGCTGGTCAGCGCCGAACTGCGGCATCTGACACCTCACGCCGGCCGGCCTCCCGCCGTCGGTCCCACCCACGCCAGCCTCCCGGCGTCGGTCCCACCCGCGCCGACCTCCCGCGCCGACCTTCCGCGCCGGCTTCCGGGCGAAGATCGCGCCCGAACATGGAAGTAGTGGGCAACCATAACCGGGGTGGCACAAAAAAAGGCATAGAACAAGAAAAAACGG
>NZ_JBEZEH010000346.1:0-3565 GCF_040648775.1 Micromonospora sp. NPDC049089 | reverse complement strand
TTTGTTTTATAATTATTTAATACCACCCACCCCCCTAGCGCCACAAAAAAAAAAAAAAAAACAACCGCAGGTGACCCGCCGGCCGGAGCTGATCCCGGGCGCGGGGCAGAGGGTTACCAGTTGGTGGAGCCGGAGCGCTTGGGCCAGGGCTTTGAGATCGGCTTGATCAGGTACGCGATGCCGCCCGAGCCGCCGGAGACGCCGCCGCTGGCGTTGGTGCGCTTGGTGCGTAGCCAGATCTGCTCGAACTGCGCACGCTTGTAGACGTTGCGCACGACGTCGTTGCTGGACGAGGCCGGGTCGTTGACGATCACGTCGCCGTCGGCGGTGAAGCCGACCACCACGAAGAGGTGCCCGGAGGTGCCGTAGTTCGCCCCGTCCAGCTCACTGGCGAGGAATGACTGGCTGGTCACGACGGGGATGCCGGCGGCGATGAAACGCTCCAGCTCGTCCAGCGAGTGCAGCCGGGTCACCCGGCCCTCCAGCCCGGGGAAGCTGGCCGCGTACGCGGTGTTGAACGGCCAGTTGCCCGCGCCGTCGTACGCGTAGTCGTAGGTCATCCGGGCGGCGTGGTTGACGGTCGGGTCGGGGTAGGTGGGGTCCACCCAGGAGGTGTCGGCCGCCGACGGTCCACGACCCCAGTACTCGACGACCATCTCCGTCGAGGTGGGTGAGCACCACGCCTCGCCGCCGCCGTCGTACTCGGGGTAGTGCCCGGAGTGCACGTTCTGCGAGTAGCGCGGCACGGGCAGTTCCCGGCCCCAGGCGATGTGTCCGGCGCTCGGCGGCACCGTGAACCGGTCCGGCACCGTGGAACTCATCGCGCCGAGCATCCGGACCACCGGGGCGGCGCTCTGCCCGGGAGCGCGGTAGAGGGTCAGCTTGAGCTGGTACGACCGCAGCAGCACCCCGGCGGTGGCGTCGTCGATGCTGAAGGTGTCGGTCCAGATCGTCGACCAGGGGTCGCCCTGCCGGTTGACGCTGGTCCGCCGGATGTCGGTGTCGCCGGACGCCCAGCGTCCCAGGACGTACCACGGGGTCTGGTCGCCGCTCGTGTAGCTGCCCTGCATCTCCACCTGGATCCAGGTGCCGGCGGGGGTCTCCGCGTTCCAGGATGCGATCAGTTCGGTGGCGTCGAACCCGACCCGGGTCACCGGCGAGGTCCAGGTGCCGTACTCCCAGGTGCGGGTGGTGCCGGTGTGCGGGTCCGCGTACTCGGTGGTGCCGGCCGGGCGGGCCAGGGTGACGCCGGATCGGGCGCCGGGCACGACGCGGGTGCCGGTCTGGCTGCCCCGGTGCCAGTCGGCGGGCCCGGACCAGTCCTGGTAGGTGATCTGCTCGTCGTGGGCGGGGGCGGGCGGGTGCGCCGCCAGCGCGGGTGTGGCGCTGGTGAGCAGGGTGAGCGTGGTGACGCCGGCGAGGGCGGCCGCGCGCAGGCGAGGTCTGGCCATGGGTGCTCCGCGGTGTCGAGGGGGCATCGTCGCTGGTCAGTTTTCCGCTTGGAGGGAAGTTTCGCCAGGTGTTGATAGGTGGAAAATCATTGCCGCCATGATGATCCGCCTGGGATGGCCAACACAACGATCAATGTTGATATGACCATGTGACAGGTGGTGAAGTGTCCTTCACCGAGCGGGATCTCCCGCCCATCGAGGAGGTAGTCCATGGCCCTCCGCACGCCCATCTTCCTCCGCCGTGTCCTGGTGCTCGCTGTCGTCACCGGGCTGGGCATCGTCACCGTCGCCGCCGGACCGGTCGCCGCCCGACCGGCACCGGACCGCACCGCCGAGCAGGCCGCCGCCGGCTACCGGGTGCTCGGGCCCCGGACCCTCGCCGACCGCAACGCGGTGGCCCGCACCGGAGCCGCCATCGACTACTCCGAACACGGCGTGCTGCACATCTCGGCCACCGCGGCCGAGGCCGCCGCGATCGGCAAGCTCGGCTTCCGGTTGGAACCGCTCGCCCCGCCACCCAACGCCGAGCGCGGCGCCGGCGACTTCGGCGCGCTGGCCTTCCCGCCGGCCGACTCGAACTACCACGACTACGCGGAACTGACCGCCGTCGTGAACCAGGTCGTCGCCGACCACCCGGCGATCGCCCGCAAGATCAGCATCGGTTCGTCGTACGAGGGCCGCGACCTGATGGCCGTGAAGATCTCCGACAACGTCGGCACCGACGAGAACGAGCCGGAGATCCTGTTCAACTCCCAGCAGCACGCTCGTGAGCACCTGACCGTCGAAATGGCGATCTACCTGCTCAACCTCTTCACTGACAGCTACGGCAGCGACTCCCGGATCACCAACATCGTCAACGGCCGGGAGCTCTGGATCGTGCCGACGGTCAACCCGGACGGCAGCGAGTACGACATCGCCACCGGGTCGTACCGGTCCTGGCGCAAGAACCGGCAACCCAACAGCGGCTCGTCCAACGTCGGCACCGACCTGAACCGCAACTGGTCCTACAACTGGGGATGCTGCGGCGGCTCGTCCGGCACCACCTCGTCGGAGACCTACCGGGGGCCGTCGGCGTTCTCCGCGCCCGAGACGCAGGCGCTGCGCAACTTCGTCAACGGCCGGGTCGTCGGCGGTGTGCAGCAGATCAAGGCCAACATCGACTTCCACACGTACTCGCAGCTGGTGCTCTGGCCGTACGGCTACACCACCGCGAACACCGCGACCGGGATGAACGCGGACCAGTACAACACCTTCGCCACCATCGGTCAGCAGATGGCGGCCACCAACGGCTACACCCCGGAACAGTCGAGCGATCTCTACATCACCGACGGAGACAGCCTCGACTGGATGTGGGCGACCCACAACATCTGGGCGTACACCTTCGAGATGTACCCGGGCTCGTCCGGCGGCGGCGGCTTCTACCCGCCCGACGAGGTGATCCCGGCGCAGACCTCGCGCAACCGGGACGCGGTGCTGCTCCTCAGCGAGTACGCCGACTGCCCGTACCGGGCCATCGGCAAGCAGGCGCAGTACTGCGGCGGCGGTGGCGGCACCACTGTCTGGTCGGACACCTTCGAGACCGCCACCGGCTGGACCATCAACCCGTCCGGCACCGACACCGCCACCCTCGGCGCGTTCGAGCGGGGCGCCGCCCAGGCGACCACGTCCTCCGGAGCCAAGCAACTCACCCCGTACGCCGGGTCCAACGACCTGGTCACCGGCCGGCTTGCCGGCTCGGCGGCCGGTGACTACGACGTGGACGGCGGAGTGACCAGCGCCCGATCACCGGCGGTGACACTGCCGTCGTCCGGCACGCTGACCCTCTCACTCGCCTGGTACCTGGCGCACGGCTCGAACGCCTCGTCGGCGGACTACCTGCGGGTGAGCGTGGTGCACAACGGCGGCACCACAGCGCTGCTCACCCAGGCCGGCGCGGCCAGCAACCGTAACGGAACCTGGGCGGTAGCCAACCTCAACCTCACCCCGTACGCCGGCCAGTCGGTCCGCGTGCTCGTCGAGGCTGCGGACGCGTCCGGAGCCAGCCTCGTGGAGGCGGCTGTGGACAACGTCACCATCACGTCCTCCTGATCGGGTGGGGCCCCGTCCCGCCCCGG
>NZ_JBEZEH010000345.1:0-3604 GCF_040648775.1 Micromonospora sp. NPDC049089 | reverse complement strand
TCAGTGTGTTGTTCCGGGGGCTGGGGCGGCGCGCCCCGCCGCTGCGGCGCCCGGCCCCCGCCCCGCCCCCGGGTGCCGCGGCACTGGTGGTCGCGACCGCGGCGAGCGTGACCGGCGTGGTGCTGGCCCGCCGACGTCGCCCGGAACTGGCGCTGGCCGCGTGACCGGGACGCTGTTCTCCCTGACGTTCGCGGTGGCCGCGCCGTTCTGGGCGCTGATGATCCTGCTGCCGCGCTGGTCGTGGACCGCTCGGATCATCGCCTCGCCGCTGATCGTGCTGCCGGTCGTGGTGATCTACGCGCTGCTGGTGCTCCCGGCGTTCGGCGAGGTGCTGCCGGCCGTGGCGTCGCCGACCCTGGCCGGGGTGCGGGACCTGCTCGGCACCTCCGACGGTGCGGCGGCGGGTTGGGCGCACATGATCGCGTTCGATCTGTTCGTCGGGCGGTGGGCGTGGTTGGACAGCCGGGAACGGGGGGTGCCGGCGCTGGTGATGGCTCCGGTGCTGGTGCTGACCATCCTGCTCGGGCCGCTCGGCCTGGCCGCGTACCTCGCGGTCCGGACCCGGTGGCGGCGGGGGGGGGGCGCCGCCCCCGGCCCACAGCCCCTAGGCTGTCGACCGTGAGCTGGCCGGGGCGACTGTTCGACATGCGGGACGCGCTCGTGCGAATGGTGCTGCTCGACCTCGCCGGGGTGTGTTACCTGTTCTTCGTCCCGCACTCCAACAGCACGCCCACCACGGCACAGTGGATCCTCGCACTGCTCGCGTTCGCCGTGGCGCTGGTGGCGCACCGGTTGCCGGTGCTGAACCTGGTGGCACAGGCCGCCCTGCTGGCGGTCGCGATCAGCCTGGTCGACGACTTCACCATCAACCAGGTTGGTGCCAGCTGGGCGCTGCTCGAGGTCACCATGCGTGCGCGCCACGCGCGGCCCATCTGGCTGGCCGCCGTGCTGCTTGCCGTGGTCGACCTGACCGACTCGATCGGCGACCCGCCGCGCCGGTTCGCCTCCGGGGTCGTCGGGCTCGCCGTGGAGGTCGGCGTGCCGGTCCTGCTCGGCCTGGTCATCCGCACCAACCGGGAGTTGGGTCGGCAGGCCGTGGAGCGGGCCCTGGCCGAGCAACGCCAGCACGAGTCGGAGAGCCGCGCGGCTCGCGCCGACGAACGCAGCGCCATCGCCCGCGAGCTGCACGACGTCGTGGCGCACCATGTGGCGTCGATGGTCCTGCGGGTCGGCGTGGCCCGGCACGTGCTCACCGACCTGGACCCCCGGGTGGGCGAGGTCTTCGACGACGTGCACGGCACCGGCACCTCGGCCCTTGCGGAGCTGCGCCGGCTGGTCGCGGTGCTGCGCGACCCCGACGGGGTACGCGGCGACGCGGCGCTGACCGCTATCGAACCGTCAGCGCTGCCGGCGGCGATCGGCGCGTCCATGGATCGGGCCCGCCAGGCGGGTGTCATTGTGGAGGCCGACCTCGACCCGGCGATCGGTTCACTCGACGCGGTACGCGGCATGGCGGTGCTGCGACTCACGCAGGAGGCGCTGACGAACGTGGCCAAACACGCGGGGGCGTCAGCGATCGCGCATCTCGTGGTCGCCGTCCGGGACGGCTCCGTGCACTGGGAGGTCACCGACAACGGGCGCGGCGGGGGGCCGGCGGGCGTGCCGGCCGGTGGCGGGCACGGCATCACCGGGATGCGCGAACGTGTCGAGGTCCTCGGTGGCCGGTTGGAGGCGGGCCGGACCGGCACCGGGTGGCGGGTGCGTACGGTCCTTCCGCCAGTGACCGCCGCGTCCACCGACGCGCCGGTCGGGTCGGTGCCCCGCGAGCGCAAGGCCCCGGCCGGGTCGCCCGCGCCGGAGCCGGCGTGATCCGGGTGCTGCTGGTCGACGACCAGCACCTCATCCGGGCCGGGCTGCGCATGCTCTGCGATGCTCAACCCGACATCGAGGTCGTCGGGGAGGCCGACAACGGCCGCGAGGCGATCCCGCTGGCCGGGCGGCTCCTCCCCGACGTCGTCGTGATGGACCTGCGGATGCCCGGCGTCGACGGGATCACCGCGACCAGCCGGATCCTCGCCGAACGCCCCGCCACCCGCATCCTGGTGCTGACCACGTTCGGCGACGACGAGCACCTCTACCCCGCGCTGACCGCCGGAGCGTGCGGGTTCCTACTCAAGGACGCGCCCCCGACCGAGTTGCTGGACGGCATCCGCCGGGCCGCCGTCGGTGACAGCCCGTTCAGCTCTGAGGTGCTGCGCCGCCTCGTGCAGCGCGCGGTGCACGCCCGCCCGGGGTCACCACCGGCTCTGCCGGGCCTGACCGCCCGGGAACGGGACGTGCTCGACCTGGTCGCCGAGGGACTGTCCAACACCGAGATCGCCGACCAGCTCCACATCGGTGTCACCACGGTCAAGACCCACATCACCAGCCTGATGACCAAGACCGACAGCCCCAACCGGGTACGCCTGGCCCTGTTCGCTCGCGGCGTCTGACGCTCAGGCCCGCACTCACGGCGTCTGCGGCTCAGGCCCGCATCCGCGCGGACACGGCGATGACGAGCACCAGCGGCACGATCAGCAGGGCCGGGGCGACGACCGGCAGGTGCAGGGCGACAAGGGCGCCGACGGCCGCGCCGACCATGAGGGCCAGCAGCACCTGGGCCTTGGGACGCAGGCTGGTCCACGGGCTGCGCGCGGCGACCCCGGCGATCAGGCTGGTGAGCGTGCCGGTCAGGTACGTGGAGGACAGGCCGGACACCCCGAAGCGTTGGATCGCACTGCTCTGCACGCCCAGCGCGACAGCGGACAGCATCAGCAGCGCCAGGTGGACACCCGCGTCGGGGGTGTGCAGGGTGACCTCCCAGACGACGGCGAACACCACGAACACCGACAGCTCCAGGACCAGCGCCCAGGTGACCCGCCGAGGCCAGACCGGATCGTCGGGCTGCGCCGAGCCGACGACGCGGGCACCGGCGAGGACACCGACGATGAAGCTGACGATGGCGCAGCCCGACGTCAACGCCAGGTCGGCTTCACCTCTGCCGGCCGAGAGCCCGAGCAGGACCATGTTGCCTGTCATCACGCTGGCGAAGGCGCCGCCGAGGGCGAGGAAGCCGAGAGCGTCGGCGCTCCCGGTGAGGAAGGTGAGGACGACGACGAGCGCGTGCCGTCGCCGCAGCAGGCGCTCGTCCCGGGGCGGGGTGATGTGAGGGCGGGTGACGCGGGGCGCTGTGCTCGACACTGTCGGCCGCCTTCCGGTAATTGTTCTTCGTATACACTTTGTGCGGACACGTTCACGGAGAGGCGACAAGGTGGCTGAAGACCTACGGGACAAGCTCGGCGCGCAACACCTGCCGCTCCGCGATCAGGTCCTCGCCGCGCTGCGGACCGCCATCATCGACGGCGACTACCTGCCCGGGGAACGGCTGACCGAGGACCGGCTCGCCGAGGACTTCGGCGTCTCCCGCAACCCCGTCCGGGAGGCGCTGCGCGTCGCCGAGGCGGAGGGACTGCCGAGGCCCCGAAGGCAATTCCGCAGAGAGCTTGATGTCTGTGAGTCATCACGATGACTCACAGACATCACGGTCAAAAGAACAACACGCTCC
>NZ_JBEZEH010000344.1:0-3643 GCF_040648775.1 Micromonospora sp. NPDC049089 | reverse complement strand
GCCGATGGATGGGCCGACCCCGGAATGACCCCGGCCCCCCGGTCGTTACACATGGTCCCGGCGCCACGAGCCCCCGCTCGGCAGGTCGCCGACCCTGACGCCCGACCAGGCGTCACCCCCCCAGACTCTTTCCCCTTTGTGAAGTGCAGCGCCGGACGAGGTGCTCACACCCTCACCGCCGTCCCCCCCTTTGACGGTGTGGGTGTTCTACCCCCGAAGGAGCTACCCCCATGAACACGATCATTCGTAAGAGCATGCTGTCTGTTGCTGGTCTCGCGTTCGCCGGTGGTGTGTTCGCCGGTCCGATCGCCGCCCACGCCGCCAACCCGGTCGACGCCAAGCCCGCCGCGGTGGCCGTGCAGTCGTCGGCGCCGAAGCCGCAGGGCGACCAGTCCCACATCGCCCTCAACGACGAGCAGACCGCCAACGTGAAGGCGATCATCGCCGCCACGAAGAAGGCTGGTCTGCCGGAGCGGGCCGCGGTCATCTCGATCGCGACGAGCCTGCAGGAGTCCAAGCTGGAGAACCTCGGCCACCTCGGCGACAAGAATGACCACGACTCGCTGGGCCTGTTCCAGCAGCGCCCGACCAGCGGTTGGGGCACACCCGAGCAGATCACCAACCCCGAATACTCCACCACCGCGTTCCTCAAGGGCCTGAAGCAGGTCGACGGGTGGCAGGACATGCCCCTGACCGACGCGGCGCAGACGGTGCAGGTGTCGGCCTACCCGGACGCCTACGCCCAGTGGGAGCAGCAGGCCACCGACCTGGTCGGCCAGCACTGGAACAGCTGACCCCGCAACAAACAGCAGGGTGACAACCCGCACGACAGCACCACCGCACCACCGCACCACCGCACCACCGCACCACCGCACCACCGCACCAGGACACCACCGCACCAGGACACCGACCGCTGGCCGGCACCCGCAACCCGGGGTGCCGGCCAGCGGCCTTCCTGCTGCCACCGATCGTGGACCGCCACCCCGCGGCCGCTGACGCTGACCGCCGTACCCAAACCCACCGGCCCCGGCGATGGGTGCAGCCGCCGGGAACGCCGACCGCAGGCCGCTGCCGCCGAAGAAGCCGCCGCAAGCGGCTGAGGAAGCCAGCCGTGGGCCGGGGCCGGAGGGCGGAGAGTGCCGAACTGGCCCCAACGGAGACAACTGGCGTCGACCAACCAACCTGGCCCGCAGATCTTGGACACTTTCCGTTCCGTGCTGACGGAAACTGTCCAAGATCTGCATGCGCTCCCGGATATGACGTGTCAGTCAGCGGGCCCGCCGACCCATGGACAGTCTCGGGAGCCGGCAGGGCAGCCGCGGACACAGCCCGCCGACCGCGCAGGGCGCGCCGCCAACACAGCCCACCAACCCGCAGGCCAGGCCGCGGACACAGCCACCGACCCGCAGGCCAGACCGCAGACACAGCCCACCAACCCGCAGGCCAGACCGCAGACACAGCCCGCCGACGCGCAGGGCGCGCCGCCACAGCCACCGACCCGCAGGCCAGACCGCAGACACAGCCCACCAACCCGCAGGCCAGAACACGGACACGGCCCGCCAACCGCACAGCACACGCCGCCAACACAGCCCGCCGATTCGGTGGCGCACCCGCGCGGGCGACGTCGTGCCAGGGGATCAGCGGACGGTGACGGTGACCGTGTGCCAGCCGGTGGCACCATCCGGGACGACGTCCTGCGTACGTTCGGTCTGGGTTTCGCCTGTCGCGTCGGTCGCGCGGACCTGGAGTCGGTGCTCGCCAGGTGTGGCGTCCCAGCGCCAGGACCATTGCACCCAGGTGTCCACCGACACGGTGGGGGCCAGCGCAGCTTCCTGCCACGGGCCGTCGTCGACGCGTACCTCGACTCGGCGAATGCCCCGGTGCTGCGCCCAGGCCACCCCGGCGACGGTCACCGGGCCGGCGGTCAGCCGGTTACGTCCCCTGGGCGTGTCGATCCGGGACTGGGTCTTGATCGGCCCCTGGGGGGACCAGCCGCGCGGCACCCAGTACGCGTCGAAGTCGGCGAACCGGGTCAGCTCCAGCTCGGTCACCCATTTGCAGGCCGACACGTAGCCGTAGAGGCCCGGCACCACCACTCGGACCGGGAAGCCGTGCTCGACCGGCAGTGGCTCGCCGTTCATCCCGACGGCCAGCAGCGCGTCCCGTCCGTCGCGCAGCGCGGCGGTGGGGGTGCCGCAGGTCCAGCCGTCGACCGAGCGGCCGACGACCTGGTCGGCGTCGTCGTCCGGCTCGACCTCGTCCAGCAGTTCCCGCAGGGGTACGCCGAGCCACAGGGCATTGCCGATCAGGTCCCCGCCCACCTCGTTGGAGACGCAGGCCAACGTGACGTACCGCTCGACCAGTGGTCGGGCCAGCAGATCCGCGTAGCTGTAGGTGCGTTCCCTGGCGACCCGTCCGTGGATCCGCAGCCGCCAGGTGTCCGGGTCGACCTGGGGCACCACCAGCGCGGTGTCGATCCGGTAGAACCCGAAGTTCGGGGTGACGTACGGCGCGAGCTGCGTCAGTGAGAGGTCCGCGCCCGCCGGTACGGCCGGTGCGGGGGCGACCGGCGCGGGCAGGCGGATCGCGTCGCGGGCTGCGGACACGCCGCGCCGCCCTGCCAGCCACCGCCCACCGAGGCCGGCCACCACGGCCGTGCCTAGTAGCACTCCGCTGCCGGTGAGGAACCGTCGCCGCGACTCCGGGTCCACTTCGGCAGGCCCGACCGCTTCGACCGCCGTCGTCGGCCCGGCGGGGGTCACCGGCACCGGCCCTGCCGGGGACACCGGAGCAGCGGGCGGCGTGGGTGGTGACCAGGACCAGGGGTCCAGCTCGAACGGTCCGCCGATGAACAGCCAGAGCACCAGGGCGCCGAGACCGGCGCCGACCAGGGACGGCAGCGCGTCGGCGAGGTCAGCACCGGAGCGGGTCAACGCGGCTGCCACGCCGATGGCGCCGAACGCGGCGATGCCGGCCAGGCCGAACGCCAGTCGGCGGACCGCCAGTACGCCGAAGAGGGCGGCGAAGCCTCCCAGCAACACGGCCGTGCCGACCAGCAGCGCGATCTTGTCGGCGGTGCCGAAGAGGTCGATGGCGAGTTGCTTCAGCGATTCGGGGACGGCGTCGACGACGACCCCGCCGACCGCGACCAGGGGCGCCGACCGGGGACCGGTCAACACCGCGACCGGTTCGGCGATCCCGATCGCGACGGCGGCGGCGGTGATTCCGGCCAACGCGGCGTACCGCCGTGACGTGGTGCTCATCGGCCCAGTGTGCGCGATCATCTCGCCCGGTCGCCAACAACGTCAGCGTTCGGTAATGACCTGGCGGCCCGCAGGAACGAGCCGGGGCGCACCGCCTGACGGCGGTGCGCCCCGGAACGGGTGTCGCTACCGGATCAGAAGCCCGGGCCGTGCTGGTGACCGTGGCCGTGGCCGTGCCCGCCGGCGGCGGCCGGCTCGGCCTGCTCCGGCTTCTCCACCACGAGGCTCTCCGTGGTGAGCAGCAGACCGGCGATCGAGGCGGCGTTGGTGACCGCGTTGCGGGTCACCTTCACCGGGTCGATGATGCCGGCCTTGACCAGGTCGACGTACTCGCCCTTGGCGGCGTCGAGGCCGTTGCCCCACGTGAGGTCGGCGACCTT
>NZ_JBEZEH010000343.1:0-3694 GCF_040648775.1 Micromonospora sp. NPDC049089 | reverse complement strand
GTCCCGGTCGACGAACGACCGGGACCAGCGGGTGGTGCGCTCAGGAGGCGGCGATGCCCTCCATGCCGATGCCGTCGGTGAACTTCGGCAGACCCTCCACAGTGGTGACGAGATTCAGGGACCCGTCGTCGTGCACCTTGTAGCCCTGCACGTTGCCGGCGGTGGCGTTCTGCACGTACAGGAAGCCGTCGCTGGTGGTCATGTCGATCGACCCGCCGTTGGTGTCGGCGGCGACGTTCTTGACGAGTTCGAGCTTGCCGTCGTCGTCGACCCGGTAGGAACTGATGGTGGAGCTGCCGGCGTTGGCGACGAAGAAGTAGTCGCCGACACGCTGGATCCAGCACGTCGCCTGCTGCCCGTTGGGCACCGACGGGCCGACCTGGTCGAGCGCGCCGTCGTCCTCCAGCTCGAACCGGCTGACCGCGTTCGCGCCCGACTCGGTGACCAGCAACGAGTCATCGGTGTCGAAGGTGAAGCCGAACGGGGCGTTGCCCGCGTCGCTGACGACGGGGTTGCGGGACAGCTTGCCGTTGCGACCGATCTCGTAGCTGAACATGACGTTGGCGGCCTTCGTCGACACCAGCACGAACTCGCTGTCCGGGTCGATCTTGACCTGGGCCGGGGCGGAAGCGAACGCGGGCGGGTTGCCGTTGTGCAGCCCGAGCGACCGGTTGGCGTCCTCGATCCGCGACAGACGCCCCTGGTGCAGCTCGAAGCCCTGCACCGAGCCCTCGCCGCCGGCGTTGAGGACGTAGACGAGGTCGCCACGGGCCGCGACGCTGACCGGCAGCAGACCGCCGGACCAGATGACCTGGAGCTTGTGCAGCCTGGTGCCCTCGACGCCGAAGACCGTCACTGTGTTGCTGCCGGCGTTCACGGCGAACAGCAGTCCGCGGTGGTAGGTCAGGGAGCCCTGCGAGGCCAGCGCGTCGAGCGGCGCGCCGATGGTGAAGCCGCCCAGCCCTCCGGTCTCGTACTCGCCCGCCTTGGTGAGACGGCCGTCCTCGTCGCGGTCGTACACCTTGATGGTGTTGCCCTCGGCCTTGTTGGTCTGGACGAAGACAGCGCCCTCGTCGCCGTCGTGGTGATCACCCCCCTTGCGGTCGTCGTGGTACCCGGGGCCACCGCCATCGGCGAAGGCGGCCCCGGGGATCGATCCGATGCTGGTCAGACCTGCGAGGAGGGCTGCCGCGAGCGCGACACTGCGCTTCATCACTGACTCCTTATGCACCCGAAGGGAGGAATACGAGTTTTCCTCTCCTTAGAAAGCTATCGGAGCAGCTAGGCGGGTTGTTCTTAGTTACCCTAAAGCGGTAATTCCATGTCGATTTGCGAAATGACGAGACGAACGGGCGACTGTGGCGCTCTTCCGCCACAGCGCACCCGGCGCTCGGTCCGCAAACCGACGGTAATGGCGTGTCAGAACCACCGGATGGGATGCTGCACTGGTGATTCGCCACCACGCCGTCCGGGTCGGTCTGGCGATCGGGCTGCTCACCGGCTGTTCCGAGCCGCCGTACCCGCTCCCCGACCGGGACGCGACTGAGGTGCAGGCCGAGGAGGCGCGTCTCGCGACGCTCCTCCCCGCCGAGTTGCTGGGCGGACCAGGCACCTGCGAGGTTCGGCTGCTGGGGCGAGACGGTTCCTCGTCGTTCGCCTGGGCGCACTGCGAAGCAGCACCGGGGGTCGGGATCGTCTCCGGAGTCTCCGTACCTGTGCGGGTGGACGGCGATCGCGTCACGCAGCCCGGCGATGGGAGCGAATACTCCGCGAGCGTGCGGCGCATGTTCCCGGAGCGGCTGGCGGACAAGGTCCTCGACGACGACACCGATGTGCGGCCCTGACTGATTCAGGCGACAACACCATCGCTGGGGCCGGACGCGGCGAGGTCCAGGGTCAGCGCGGGTCGGGCCACCACGGTTCGAGGAGGGTGGGGTCGGCCACGTACTGCCCCGCCTGTGTCCGCTGCTCCGGAGTCAGCGACAGCGCCTGGAGTCGGGCGCCCCACTCGGGCACCCGGTCGGCCTTGTCCAACGCGGTGGCCAACTCGATCAGGCCGGCCAGCGCCATCGCCTGCTCGACCACCGGGGTGTCCTCGGCGCGACGGCGCATCCCCGAGTCGAGGGCCCGGTAGGCCGCCCGGTCGTCCATCTTGAACTCGCGCAGGATCCGCGCGTTGTCGAGCACCCGGGCCAGCCCGTCGAGTTCCTTCGACCCGCCGTACTCCACGTCGTCCGGTTCGTCGCGCTGAATGAAGACGATCGAGTTGCCCGACGGGTCGACGATGCTGAACCGCGACGACCCGGCGCGGTAGCGGGTCATCCGAGGCAGGCCCTTGACCAGCACCTTGCCGTAGCTGCGGCGCATCGCCTCGGCGAACGCCGCGTGGTACGGCCCCACCGCGTCCACCATCACCAGGCACCCGCCGGACTGCTCCTTCGCCGGGTCGAGATCCTTCGGCGCCGGCCCGTAGTGCAGGTCGAACCCGCTCCACCGAAACGCCAGGTACACGTACGGCCTGGTCTGCTCGTAGGTCACCTCGAACCCGAGCGCCCGCCAGAAGGCCAGGGTCTCCTCCGGGGCGGGGCAGTGCAGCAGCGGCACCGTGGTCTCGTTCGGTTGGACACGGTCCTCGTTGGTCGTCATCGTCACTCCCGGTCCGGTCGGCAGGCCGGCCATTGTGCCAGCACCACCGAGCGGCTTCGACGGGTTTCGTCTCCTACCAGGGGAGGAGGACCGCTCCGACCACCGGCCGCAACCGGGGCTCGAGGTCGGACGCGATCGACGTACGCGGCCACGAACATCTACAGACATGACAACAGTTCTGCGCCGGGCGACGCGCTGGAACCGCCCACTGATGTTCCTGGTATCCGTGATGGCGGTGCTCGGCGTCGTCGCCGTCGTCGGCATCCTCGTCGACCCGCGCGTCCTCACCGGGGCGCCGATCTGGCTCAAGCCGTTCAAGTTCGCGCTGTCGTTCGTGCTGTACGGCGCGACGCTCGCCTGGATGCTCTCCCTGCTGCCACGACGCAGCCGGGCCGTCGAGACGGCGGTCGTCATCATCGTCGCGGTGGCGGTCGTCGAAAACGCGTGGATAGTCGGTCAGGTGATACGCGGACAGGCCAGCCACTTCAACGACAGCACCCCCCTGAACACCGCGCTGTTCGCGGTGATGGGCGCGGCCATCATGGTGCTGTTCTTCGCGCACCTCGTCATCGGAATCGTGGTCCTGATCCAGCGGATTCCCGATCGGGTGGCCGCGACCGCCGTCGGCTGGGGGCTCGGCCTGTCCCTGCTGGGCATGCTCGCGGCGGTGCCGATGGCGCTGCCGATGCAGGACCCGGGGATCGAGGGGATCGGTGGGGCGCACAGCGTCGGCGTGCCCGACGGAGGGCCGGGGTTGCCGATCGTGGGCTGGAGCACCACCGGCGGCGACCTGCGGATCGGGCACTTCGTGGGGCTGCACGCCCTCCAGGCGTTGCCGATCCTGGCGATCCTGCTGAGCCGGTTCGCGACGCGATTGGACGAGCGCACCCGCGTCCGGCTCTTGGTCGTCGCGGGTGGCGCGTACGGCGTACTCACTGTGTTGTTGACGTGGCAGGCGCTGCGCGGACAGCCGCTGCTGCGGCCGGACGCCGGCACGCTCGCCGCCGGCGCCGCCCCGGGGGGGGGGACCGCCGCCCGCGGGGCCGGC
>NZ_JBEZEH010000342.1:0-3706 GCF_040648775.1 Micromonospora sp. NPDC049089 | reverse complement strand
ACCCCACCCCCCCGCGCCGCGCCCGCCCCCCCGCGGGGGTGGGGCGGTGCCGGCGGGCGCCGGCCGTTGGTGGGTGATCCGTGCCGGCCAGAGCCCTGACTCTCGCCGGTTGTGCGCGCTCAGCGCGAGACGGTGCTGCCGTCCACAGTGCCGCCCCCGGTGACCGGCGCGGTGGCGTCGCTCCGTCCAGCACCGAGCCGTGCCAGCAGTCCGGGCAGGTCGATCCCGGTGAGATCGCTGCCGAGCTGGAGGCCCTGGGCCACGTTGCCGGCCACCGACCTGGTGAGCGACGACGCGCCGTCGGTGGAAATCACGGTCATCTTGTCGATCGCCCCGATCGGCGCGCTGGCCGCCTCGACGACCTGCGGCAGCACCTTGACCAGCAGGTCGAGCACGGCCGCCTCTCCGTACGCGGCGAACGCCTCGGCCTTGCGCGCCATCGCGTCGGCCTCTGCCTCACCCTTGGCGAGGATGGCCGCGGCCTCGGCCTGGCCCTCCCGCTCCACCGCCTCGGCGATGGCGGAGCGTCGCCGCTGCTCGGCCTCACCCTCCTTGGCACCCTCGATGGCGTTGGCCTCGGCGAGCGCGGCCCGTCGGGCCCGCTCACCCTCACCGGTGAGGCGGGCCTGCTCGGCGGAGGCCTGCGCTGCGGCGATGACGGACTGGCGCTGCGCGTCGGCGTGCAGCACCGCCGCGTTGCGGGACGCCTCGGCCTCCTGCTCCACCTTGTACCGGGCCGCGTCGGCCGGCTTGCGAACCTCGGTGTCGAGTTGGCGCTGCTTGAGTTCGGCGTTGCGCTCGGCCACCTTCTGCTGCTCGGAAAGGATCGCCTGGTCCCGCTCGGCCTGGGCGAGCGGTCCGGCCGCCGCGGACTTCGCCTTAGCCGCGTCGATCTCGGCCTGGATGCCGGCCTGCTTGAGGGCCAGGTTCCGGTTCGCCTCGGCGATGGCCTCCTCGGCGAGCAGGCGCTCCTGCTCGGCCTGCTGCCGGGCCCGCGCCTCGGCGATCGCCGCGTCCTTGAGCACCCGGGCGGCCTCAGGCCGACCCAGGTCCTGCAGGTAGGAGCCCTCAGCGAGGATGTCCTGGAGCTGGAAGGTGTCCAACACCAGACCCTGGTTGGTCATCGAGTGTTCGGCCTCCTCGGCCACGGCGCTGGCGAACGCCGCCCGGTCCCGGATGACCTCCTCGACGGTGAGCCGCCCGACGATCGAGCGCAGCGCGCCGGCCAGCACCTCCCGGGTGAAGTTGTCGATCTCGTCCTGCTGGTGCAGGAACCGCTGGGCGGCGGCCCGGATCGCGTCCTCGGTCCCGCCGACCTTGACGATCGCCACGCCGTGCAGGTCGGCGCGGATGCCCTGCTTGCTCACCGCGCCCCGGATGCCGACGTCGATCCGCCGGCTGGACAGGTCGAGCGACTGGAGCTTCTGCACCACCGGCAGCACGAACACCGAGGCGCCCAGCACGACCTTCTGACCGGAGGTGTCGGTGGACCGCCCGCCGTCGGCGGTGTGCGTGGTGCGGCCCTTGCGACCGGTGACGATGAACGCCTCGTTCGGGCCGGCCACCTTGATCCTGGAGAGCACGAAGAACACCAGGATGAGCACGAGGAGGACCGCGCCACCGATGGCGATGAGTAGGGCCATATAAATAGTCCCGTCTGTGAGGGGGAGATCAGTAGGTCTCTACGTGCACGCTGGTCTCGCTGAGCGCCTGCACGACGAAGATCTGGGCGCCGATCGGGATCGGCTGGTCCGCGCGGGCGCTGAGCTTGACCGGTTGGCCGGCGAGGCGAATGCGGACCTCGCCGTACCCGTTGGCTGGCACCGGGGTGACGACCAGGCCGAGCGCGCCGACCAGGTCGTCGCGGGTGGGGGTGGGGTCGGTGCGCATGTTCCGCGCCGCCCGACTCAGCCGGGACGCCAACCAGCCGGTGGGCACGGCTGCGAGCACGCCGCCGGCCACCGCCCCGACGACCATGCCAGGTGTACGGGCACCGAGCAGCTCGTTGACGATGGCCGCGCCGAACCCGAAAGCCCCGGCGAAGCCGGCGACCGTCTCGACCGAGATCGGCCCGTCCACGTCGGCGTGCCCGAAGTGGAGCAGCTCGGTGCCGAGCAGCGCGAGCGCGAGCACGCCGATGCCCGCCCCGCCGATGATCAGAAAGATGAGCGTCCCCGTTGCCACGACCTTGACGGTATCGACGCCGCGCAACGCCGAACGGCCTGACAGGACGCGAAGATGATCTACCGCTGCGGGTCGGGAGTCGCGCTCTACCCGACGCCGGAGGCCGGGCCGGCGAGATGGTCCGCGTCGGGGAGAATAGGTGGATGCGCTGGGCCGTGCTCGACTCACCGATCGGTGAGTTCTCCGTGGCCACCGACGGCACGAGCGTCTGTGGTGCCCATTTCGGCCGGCTCGAGGCGGCCACCGACGAGCCCGACGACGCGCTGTCCCGGCAGGCCGTCGACGAGCTGCGGGCGTACTTCACCGGTGAGCTGACCACGTTCACCGTTCCGGTGTCGGTGCCGCGCGGTTCCGACTTCGAGCGCGCCGTGTGGCGGGAGATGACGCGGATCCCGTACGGGGAGACGCTCACGTACGGCGCGGTGGCGCGGCTGGTCGGCGATGCGGGGGCGGCGCGGGCGGTGGGAGTGGCCTGCAACCGCAACCCGGTCCCGGTGCTCGTGCCGTGTCATCGGATCGTCGGGGCGGGCGGCAAGCTGGTCGGCTTCGGCGGTGGCCTGCCTCGCAAGGTCAAGCTGCTGGAGTTGGAGGCCGCCGTCGCGCTGCGACACGCGTGGTCCTGACCTTCGACCGATCCCGTCACGCCTGGCCGCCGCGCCGGAGAGGAACACGTGACGATCGCTACACATTTCGACCCTTTGTCTCCGTACCTCGGTCTCTGCATGTGCGTTGGTCGAAACGCGAACGTGCTGGCTGCGGAGATGGAGGCAAGAGATGGTGTCGAGTCTGGTTGACGTACCCCCGGAAGAGTTATACAAAAACGGTATGGCCTTCACTCTGACGCTCAAGCCCGAGGTCGAGCAGCGCCTTCGGGAGCTGGCCGAGGCGGAACACCGTTCGATGCACAAGACCGTCGAGGTGGCGATCCAGGAATACCTCGAGCGTCAGGAGCGCAACGAGTGGACCCGCCAGGCCGCCCGGCGGGTCCTGGAGGAAGACGCCGAGTTCTTCGAGATGTTGGGTGACCGGTGAATCAACCGTGGCCCGAGCCGGAAGACCTGTTGATCCTCTTGTCCGAGCACACGGGCCAGCACAGCCGGGTCAGGGACGGCGGCATCCTCGTCGCAGCGGCGGCCCGCCCACACGCCCGGATGCTGGGTCGGGCCGTCTACCCGACCGTGCTGGAGAGGGCGGCGGCGTTGATGCACGGATTGATGATCTGGCGGCCGCTCGACATGTGGAACGCCGGCCTCGCCTGGGCAGCGATGCGGATCTTCCTGGTCCGTTGCGGGGTGGTGCTACACATGCCGGCCAAGGAGCGGATGGCACTCACCGACGCGTTGGCCAGCGGTGAGATCGATTCCGTCGACGAGCTGGCGCTGCGGCTGTCGCCGTACCTGGAGATGTCGAGCTGAACGCGGCGAAGGGGGCGGGGCGCCCCCCCCCCCCCCCGCCCCCAGCATTTATAAAAAAACCCGCCACCCCGGGACAAACACCCCGAGAAAAACAACAACCCCCAGTG
>NZ_JBEZEH010000341.1:0-3725 GCF_040648775.1 Micromonospora sp. NPDC049089 | reverse complement strand
GGCGCCCGTAACCCACCTGGGGTTGCCGGCCCCACGCTCGCGTGGACGTCGACCCGGTCTCAGGCGACGGTGCAGGCCGCGCCGTTGAGGGTGAACGAGGACGGTCGGGCGGTGTTACCGCTGTGGTTGGCCTGGAAGCCGAAGCTCACCGAGCCGTTGGCGGGGATGCCGCCGTTGTAGGCGACGTTGCGGGCTGTCACCTGCCCCGAGTTGGGCGAGTAGGTGGCGTTCCAACCCGAGGTGATGGTCTGACCGCTGGGCAGGGTGAAGACCACGGACCAGCCGTTGACGGCGCTGGTGCTGGTGTTCGTGACGGTGATGTTCTCGGTCAGGCCGGTGTTCCAGGCGTTGATGGCGACCGTCACCCGGCAGGCGCCGGTGGCCGGCGGCGGCGTGGTCGGGGGCGGGGTGGTGGGCGGCGGGGTGGTGGGCGGCGGCGTGGTGGGCGGCGGGGTCGTGGTGTTTGTCAGTCCGAAGAACGCGATGGCGGACGCGGCCATCCCTCCGGAGGGCAGGCTGTGCCCGGCACCCTGGATGCTGTACGCCTCGACCTGGACGGTGCCGCTGCTGTCGGCGTACCGGCGCCGGTTCCAGTTGGCCTGGGGCGTGTCGGTGGAGGTGGGTGTCTGGCTCAGCCCGAACACGTTGGTCCACTGCTCGATCGTCTCCTGCAACAGCGAGTACGGCACGAGCGTGTCGCTGGTGCCGTGCCACAGCTGCACCCGCGGCCGTGGCCCGGAGTAGCCTGGGTACGCCTGGCGCACCGCGTCACCCCACTGCTGGGGAGTCCGGTTCATGTTCCCGCCGGTGCACTGGCTGCTGCCGGGCGGGTAGTCCGCCGCGTTGGCGAAGCAGTTGTACGGCACGCCCATGAACGCGGCGCCGGCCTTGAACACGTCGGGATAGAGGGCCAGCATGTGGTTCGTCATCATGCCGCCGGATGAGCTGCCGGTGGCGTAGACCCGCTCCGGGTCGGCCGAGTACTGCTGTTGCACGTACCGGATCATGCTGATGATCGACACCGGGTCGCTGCCCCCACCACGCCGCTTGGCGGCGTCCGACCAGGTGTCGAAGCAGTTGCCGAAGCCGGCCTGCTGGGTCGCGGACGGGTAGATCACGATGTATCCGTACCGGTCGGCCTGGCTGGCGAACTCGCTTCCGGAGTAGAACCCGGGGCCGGACCCGCCGCAGCCGTGCATCGCCACCACGACCGCCGGCCGGGCGGGGCGGTTGTCCGGCACGTAGACGTGCATGCGCATCCGGCCCGGGTTGTCGCCGAAGCTGGTCACCTCGGTCAGTGACGCCGCGTACGCGGGCCCGACCGTGGGGGCCACCAGGCCGGCCGCGACCAGTGACGCGGCCAGCGTGAGTAGCAGTTTCCTTCTGATTTTCACCGCACGACTCCTTCGATTGCCTGTGCAGGCTGGATTGATCGCGCGATCCGGTTGCGGGTCTGCCCGACTCCCGCGGTGATCGCACGTTGCCCGCTACCTGTGGTTCGCCCAGCCCGGCTTCGGATGGCGTCGCGTGGCAATTAGTGTTCCCCCCGGACCAACAAGTGTCAATCGAGGAATCTCGATTTGCGGTGGGTCGCGCCCGTCCGTCTACAGTCGTCATACCGTCCCCGAGGAGCACGGAGCGCCTGTGGCAAGCCTCTTCGACATCGACGAGATCTATCCGGACGACGGCGACCACCCACTCCGGCTGCCCCGCCGGCAGGTCGGCAACTCACCGCAGGGCGTCGCGGTGACCCTGTTGGCCGACTACACGCTGCGGACCCGGGTCGCCCTGCCGTCCGCCGCCATCGTCGCGTTGCTCGCCGAGACCGGCGTGACGACGGCCGGAGCGCGGACCGCGATCAGCCGGTTGGCCCGCCGTGGCGTGTTGGAGGGCAGTCGACTGGGGCGACGAAGCTCCTACCGGCTCAGCCGCGCAGCCGCCGCCAATCTCTCCGCCGGAGGGCACTGGATTCTCGCCTCCACCACCTCGACGGGCCGGTGGGACGGTAGCTGGACGATCGTCGCCTTCTCGCTGCCGCAGGACCGCAGTACGCAGCGCCGGGCGCTGCGGGCGCAACTTCGGTGGCTCGGTTACGCGCCGCTGTACGACGGGCTGTGGATCTCGCCGCAGAAGTTGACCCCTGCGGCTCGGGCCCAGCTCGACCAGCTCACCCTCGGTGCGGTAACGGTGTTTCGGGGGCGGCAGACCGCGCTCGCCTCGACCATTCACCGTGCGCCGATCGAGGCCTGGGACATCGAGGCGATCAGCCGGAGCTACGACGCGTTCCTGCGTCGTTGGACGCCACTGTTGCCCGCCGTGGCGTCCGGGCAGGTCGACGGTGCCGCGGCGGTGCGGGCCCGGACCGAGGTCATGGACACCTTCCGACGTTTCCCCGTCCTCGACCCGCAGTTGCCGGTGGAACTCCTTCCACGGGAGTGGCTCAGGCAGCCGGCGCGGGAGCTGTTCGAGGCCGTCTACGACGGCCTCGCCGCACCCGCCGAACGACACGTCCGGGCGGTCGTCGAGCGGTTCGCCGACGCCGCGCAGCCCGGCATCGAGGCGCACACCACCGCCGACCTCGTCGCCGGCATACGCGCCGATGCCGACCCGGCGCAGCCGTCTGCGAGTGCCACGGCCACCGGGTGTTCGTGAGCCTCTGGCAGTTGCTGTCGGGTGACGACTGTGAGCGATAACAGGATTGCCCTCTGAAGCGGTCCCGGTGGCGCGGTGGTGAGACTCGTCAGCTGATCGCGCGGCGGTTGAGCACTGTCACTCAGGGCGTTTGGTACCGGGCGAAACGCGGCGTTCCGGGAGATCGGCGTGAACGGCCCGTTACGTCTTGACGAACGGCATGTTATCGCTCACTCTCGATATAGAGGGCGATCGCTGTCTCGGCTCACCGGGCGAGCCGTACCGATCGGCCCACCGATCACGACGTCCGCAAGGGCATGCGGACGTCACCTCGGGACCCGGCAGGCGCCGGCGACAGCCTTCTCGGACTGTGCGTGCTGATGCCGGGCGGCCAGGAGGACCGCCCCGATCAGCTGTTCCGAGCGAAGTGGCACATCACCACCACCGATGCAACCACTGAAAAGGAACGCCATGAAACCCATGAGAACGATGCTGGCGGCGGCGACCATGGCCGTCGCCCTCACCACCGGTATGACGGTGGCGCTGACCCCCGCATCCGGTGCCGGCACGACCCTGAAGGCGGCCGCCGCCGAGAAGGGCCGCTACTTCGGCGCGGCTGTCGCCGTCGGCAAGCTGTCGACCAGCGCATACACGACGATTTTGAACCGTGAGTTCAACAGTGTCGTGGCCGAGAACGAGATGAAGTGGAGCTCCACCGAGCCGCAGCAGGGCACCTTCACCTACTCCAGTGGTGACCGCCTGGTCAGTCACGCGCAGGCCAACGGCATGAGCGTGCGGGGTCACACCCTGTTGTGGCACGCGCAGCAGCCGGGCTGGGCGCAGGGCATGTCGGGCAGCGCGTTGCGCAACGCGATGATCAACCACGTCACCCAGGTCGCCACGCACTACCGGGGGAAGATCTACGCCTGGGACGTGGTGAACGAGGCGTTCGCCGACGGTGGTTCCGGTGGGCGGCGTGACTCGAACATGCAGCGCACCGGCAACGACTGGATCGAGGCGGCCTTCCGGGCGGCGCGGGCGGCGGATCCGGGTGCGAAGTTGTGTTACAACGACTACAACACCGACGGGGTCAA
>NZ_JBEZEH010000340.1:0-3726 GCF_040648775.1 Micromonospora sp. NPDC049089 | reverse complement strand
ACTCGACGGGCTGGCCCGGGTGCTCGACAACGCGCGGATCCTGCGCGAGTTCAAGATGGACGACCGGGCGGCCTACCGGGCCCTCGACTCGGGGAGCACGGTGTTCGGGGCGGCGCTCGGCACCGGCAGGTCACTCGGGCCGCCGGGGCTGGAGCCGCCGACGGTCACCGAGATCTCGCGGGCCTTGGCGTTGGTGTGCACCCAGTTCAGGAAGTACGCGGCGGCGTCCGGGTTCTTGGCCTTGGCGGAGACACCGAAGGTGTTGGGGGCGGACATCGCCACGTGCTTCCCACCGGCGGACTCGGTGGGGAAGAGGAAGAAGCCCACGTTGCCGGGCATCGACTTGTCGAGGTTGGCCGACTCCCAGTCGCCGTTGAACATGAACAGGCCGTTGCCCTTCTGGAACTCCCCCACCATGCCGGCATAGTCCAGAGCGTTGGCGTCCTTGGTGAAGTAGCCGGCCTGGGCCCACTTCTGAATGGTCTGGGTGGCCTTCAGGGCGGCCGGGGTGTCGAACGTGGCCCCCGGCTTCTGGAAGATCCAGTCGGCGACCTGGGTCGGGTCGCCGAACTGGTTCTGCAGCGCCTGGTGCGGGAAGTTGATGCCGGCGGTGTTCTTGTTGAACTGCATGATCGGCTGGACCCCGCCGGTCTTCGCCTTGGCCAGCAGTTCCTCGAACTCGGCGACGGTGGCCGGCGGCTGGGTCATGCCGATCTGAGTGGCCAGCTTCTTGTTGTAGAAGACGCCGGTGACGCTGTACCCGAGACCCATCCCGTACAGCGAGCCGGTGCCCCGGGTGTTCTCGCCGACGCGCAGCTGCATGAGCTGCGAGGCGGGGAACTTGTCCCAGCCGTACGCGGTGAAGTACGGGTCGAGGTTCTTGAGCAGGTCGTCCTTGACCAGGTCGACCATGGTCGGGAGCCGGATGATGTCGGGCGAGTTGTCCGACGCCATCACCCGGGGCGCGTTCTCCACGATCACCGTGAACTGGTCCTCGCGGACGTTGAACTTGACGTTCGAGTGCTGCTTGGAGAACTCGTCGGCCAACGCCTTGGCCAGCGGGAAGCCGGTCTCCGCGTACATCTCCAGGGTGATCGGGTCAGCGCCCAACTCCGTCTTGACGGCGGCGTCGGATTTCTGGGTCGACGAGCGGTCCTCACCCGGCGCGCTGCAGGCCGGCGCGGTCATCCCGACGGCCAGCAGCGAGGCGAGGAGCACAGTTCTCCGTCGCGAAAACTTTGTCAGCAATTCTGCCATTTCATGACTCCTCGACATCTCCACGCGTCGCGCGACCCATGGCCACGCGACGGCTCCACCGGGACCACCGCGACCCGGCGGAGGCCACGACACGTACGTCGTGACCTGTCGCGCGGGCGCGGCACCCGTACCGTCAGCACAAAAGGAACCGGCACGGCCACCGAAGGCGCCTCTGGATGCACCAGAAGTGGTCGCTAAACTGATTTAGCAGAGCATGCGCGCGGCACGGGAAGCTGTCAAGGACAACTTGGCAACGGTGCGGAAACGTCGGGTTCACACCACACCCGACGTGACCGGCGCTCGATCCCGGACGGCGAAGCATCATGATGGGCAGGAGCGGCGCCCGTGGCACCGCGCCTGATTCGGAGGACTGATGGGCCGCAACAGAGCAACACTCGCCGACGTCGCGCGGATGGCCGGGCTGTCCAAGACCGCCGCGTCGATGGTGCTCAACGGCAGGGAGGGCACCCGACTCTCGGCCGAGGCGCACCAGCGGGTGTTCGCCGCCGCCGAGGAACTCGGCTACCGACCCAACCTGGCCGCGCGCAGCCTGCGCACCCGCAAGACGGCCACCATCGCGTTCGTCTCCGACATCGTGGCGACCACCCGGTTCGCCGGCGACCTCATCCGCGGCGCCCTCGACGCGGCCCGCGAACGGGACCATGTCCTGCTCATCACCGAGACGCAGGGCGACGCCACCTTCGAGCAGTACGCCATCGAGGCCGTCCTGGACCGGCAGGTCGACGGGGTTATCTACGCGGCGATGGCGACCAGACGGCTGACGGTGCCCGCCGCCATCCTCGGCGGTCCGGTGGTGCTGCTCAACGCCACCAGCCCCGACGGCCTGCCCAGCGTTGTCCCCGACGACGAGGGGGCCGGGCGCTCCGTCGCCACCGCCCTGCTGGAGCTCGGCCACCGCGACGCGATCGCGCTCATCGGCCGCAACCGGCTCAAGGAGGACGACCCCGAGGTCTCGCTCGCCGCCCGCGCCCGCCTGCACGGCATCCGGCAGACGCTGGACGAGGCGAAGGTCGGTCTCCTGGCCGAGTGTTTCTGCACCGAGTGGTTGCCCGAGCACGGGTACGCGGCCACGCGAAGCCTGCTCAGCAAGCCGGAGCGACCCAGCGCGATCATCTGCATGAACGACCGGCTGGCCTTCGGCGCGTACCAGGCACTCGGCGAGGCGGGGCTGACCGTCCCGGAGGACATCTCGGTCATCTCGTTCGACGACGACCCGATCGCCGCCTGGTTGCGTCCGAGCCTGGCCACCACGGCGCTGCCGCACGAACAGATGGGACGTCGAGCGGTCGAACTGCTCCTGGACGGGGGTGCCGTCGAGCCCTCACTGGTGCCGATGCCCCTGCGTCGACGCCGGTCCCTCGCGCCTCCGGCCGGCTGAGCAACGGCCCCTCCGATCCGTACCAAAGACTGGCCCTGACCGACGCTAAAACGGTTTAGTGCTAGGTTTCCGACCATGCTTCGTCTACCCGACCACTGGGTGTGGGACAGCTGGTACGCGCGGGACGACAACGGCCTCTGGCACGTGTTCTTCCTGCGCGCGTCCCGCGCCCTGCACGACCCGCACCGCCGCCACCGCCGGGCCACCATCGGCCACGCCGTCTCGGCGGACCTGCGCTCGTGGCGCCTGGTCGCCGACGCCGTGGTCCCCTCCGACGCACCCGGCTGGGACGACCTGGCGACCTGGACGGGCTGCACGGTCCGCGGGCCGGACGGACGGTGGTACCTGTTCTACACCGGCGTCGGTCGCGCCGAGGACGGGCTCGTCCAACGCATCGGACTGGCCGTCTCCGACGACCTCATGACCTGGCACCGGCACGGCACGGAGCCGATCGTCCAGGCTGACCCCACCTGGTACGAGCTGCTGGACAAGGAGCTGTGGTACGAGCAGGCGTGGCGTGACCCCTGGGTCTTCCCCGACCCCGACGGCGAGGGTTGGCACATGCTGATCACCGCCCGCGCCAACTCCGGTCCGGCGAACACCCGTGGCGTCGTCGGGCACGCCACCTCCACCGACCTCGTCACCTGGACCGTCGCGCCGCCGCTGTCGACTCCGGCCGGCTTCGGTCACCTGGAGGTGCCCCAGGTCGCGGTGCTCGACGGGCAGCCGCTGCTGCTCTTCTCCACCGACGCCACCGGCAGCGCCCGGCGTGACGACCACCGGATCTGGGTGGCACCGGGCGAGACCACCCTCGGGCCGTGGGACATCGCGTCCGCCCGGCCGTTCACCCACCCGCACCTGTACGCGCCACGGCTGGTCCCCGGACCCGCCGACGACTGGTCCCTCATCGGTTTCCTCGACCACGTCGACGGAACATTCGTCGGGGAACTCACCGATCCCATCCCGGTCCGCTACGACGCCGCGACCGGGTTGACAGTGGACCGGGCGAACGTGGCGGGGTAGACCGGACAGGTCCGGGCCGAGGCGTCCCGCCCCGGCCCGGACCTGTC
>NZ_JBEZEH010000339.1:0-3782 GCF_040648775.1 Micromonospora sp. NPDC049089 | reverse complement strand
CTGGCCGGTGTGCCGGTGACCGTGCAGACCAAGGTCGCCGCCGCGCCGGCGACCCGATGGGACGACACGGCGCCGTGGTGGGGCGGTGCCGCCTGGCGCAACGCCACCACCGGCGGCGGCTGCTCGACCGGCTTCGGGGTCTTCCAGGGCGGGTCCGCGCGGATCCTCTCCGCCGCGCACTGCGGCAACATCAACAACGCCGCGACCGACCCGACCGGGCAGTCGATGGGCATCGTCGGCACCCGCAACGCCGGCACCGACACCCTGCTGCTGTCCGGCGCCTCGGGCGGCCGGGTCTTCAACAACAGCACCGACGCGCAGGGCAGGGTGGTCAGTGAGTTCAGCAACCAGGTGATCGGCGCGTCGGCCAGCCAGGTCGGCAACTGGGTGTGCACCTCCGGCGCGTACTCCGGCACCCGCTGCTCGATCCAGGTGAAGGCCCGCAATCTGTGCATCAACGTGCGCGACTTCGGCCAGGTCTGCGGTCAGGTCCAGGCGGAGAACACCACCGGCGCCAACGCCGTCGGCCAGGGTGACAGCGGCGGCCCGGTGGAGATCGTGAACGCGGCGAACACCCTCCAGGTCTGGGCCACCGGCACCAACACCGCCATCGACGACACCTTCACGTCGACGGGCTGTACCGGCTACCGCCCCGCCGGCCGGGTCTGCGCCTGGCGGTTCTACTACGAGGACATCTTCTCCGGCATGGCCGGCGTCGGCGCCTCGGGTGTCGTCCTCGGCTGAGCCGTACCAGCTATCCGCCGTACGACTCGGTGGCCGGGCCGGCGCGCGTACCCCGCGCGTCGGCCCGGCCTCGCTCAGACGCCGGCGGCCGGGTCCCCCGCGAGCACCGCGTCGCCGCGGAGCAACGCCGGCTCGGGCAGCGGCAGTTGGATCTTGTGAGCCGCCTCCCAGTCGTAGATCAGGCCGGGGCGCACCTGGGCGGCGAAGTAGTCGATCGCCGTCATCCCGCCCACCACCGGCTCGTCGACCTCGGCGACCAGCTGGGCGGGGACCAGGGAGAACCCGTTCTGCAGAGCGGCACTGAGGCGGCGATGGCCGTCGACGACGAAGAAGTACTCGCCGGTGAACCCGATCTTCAGCGGTTCGAGGGCCTCGTCGCCGGCCTCGGCCACCCCACCGACGAAGTCGGTGTCCCACAGACCACGCAGGGTGGCGATGTCCTCGGTCGGGTAGACCCGGGCCGGGTCCAGCAGCAGCAGCGGAGGGCCGTCGCGCAGCACCTCGGCGCCGAGCGTGCCCTCGTACGCGGCCACGATGTGCTCGATCACCTCGGCGGCGGACGCCCGGGTGGTGTCGCAGATCAGGTCATAGTTACGCAGCCGGGCCTTGTCCACCCCGTACCGGATGATGAACCGACTGCGCTCGCTGGCGCTGCGCTCCCGGAGCTTGGCCTTGGCCTCCTCCAGCGAGGCGTAGCTCTCGGCCGGCCCGGAGGGGCGGGCGAGCACCCGGCGGGCCGCCTCGCCCGGCTCGGTGATCATGTGCACCTTGAGCGCGTCGGTGAAGAAGTGCCACGCCAGCCGGGAGTCCATGATGAGGGGCTCACCGGAGGCGGCAATGTCCCGCTGGAGCTGGTCCACGTAGCCGTCGACGGCCTGATCCAGCTCGGCGTGAAGGTTGAGCTGCAGCGCGGTCATCTGCCGCTGCTGCGCCATCTCCCGGTAGAGGTCCCCCACGCTGACCCGGCGCATGCCGAGCCGCTTCGCGATCTCGACCGACACGGTGCTCTTGCCGCTGCCGAGGTCGCCGTTGAAGACGATCGATTGTCCAACGGTCACGACTGGTCCACCCCTGATCACCGGCTCATTGACATCATCGACCTCGCGCCCGACCGACGCGTTCCCGCCATCGTCGCGCCATCCCGCGACGGCCCCAGCTCGGCGTGGCTGACGCCCCCTCGAAACCTGGAGCCCGTCGTACGCCTTGGCATGACGGGCGATGCTACCACTCGGACGCCACCGCTTTGCCGGACGCGGTGTGCGAGGGCCCCCGTCAGCGGGTGAGGTCCGCGACCGTCAGCACCGGCCGAAACACCTCAGAACAGGCTGAGCGGATCGACCTGGAGACGAACCGGATCGGCGGCCTTGCGAGCGGCCCGGACACCGGCGGCCGAGTGCAACGCCTCGGCGAGCGCTGCGGCGCGGGCCCGGGGCACCCGGACCAACATCCGTTCCCGGCCCTCCTCGGCCGGCACCGGCCCGAGCACCTCGGCGTCGTCCGGCAGCCGAGCCGCCGCCAGCAGGTCCGCCACCGCCTCGGCCACCCCGGTGACGCTCGCCATCCGCACGGCCGGCGGGAAGCCCAACTCGCGGCGCTCGGCCAGCTCCCGACCGGCGAACCAGCCGGCGTCCCAGCGCAGCAGCGCCTGCACGGGGGCGAGCGCGCCGTCGGCGACCACCACCACCCGACCGGCCGGCGCCGGGCGGGCCAGCGCCGCCGCCGCCAACCAGCGGCGCAGCGACTCCTCGCCGGCGCGCAGGTCGGCCCGGGTCAGCAGGGCCCATGAGTCGAGCAGCAGCACCGCGCCGTAGCCGCCCTCGGCGACCGGCTCGGCGCCCGGGGTGGCCACCACCAGGGCCGCGCCGCCTGGCACGTCGGTCAACACCTCCTCGCGCCCCGAGGTGCGCACCGGCACGTCGGGGAACGCCCGGCCCAGCTCCTCGGCGGTCCGCCGGGCGCCGGTCACCGCGGCCCGCAGCCGCCGCCCACCGCACTCCGGGCAGGCGTACGCGGCCGCCACCCGAGCGCACCACCGGCAGGCCGGGGTACCACTGGCCGAGGGCAGCGCGAGCGGGCCGGCGCAGTGCGCGCAGCGGGCCGGGGTGCGGCACTCGGCGCAGGAGATCGACGGGACGTAGCCGCGGCGGGGCACCTGCACCAGCACCGGCAGGTCCTGGCGGAGCGCGTCGCGGGCAGCCGTCCAGGCCAGGCTGGGCAGCCGGGCGGTGGCGGCCCCGGGGTCGCGGGCCAGTTGCGGGTCGTCCCCGGTCGGCGCGATGGCCGGGATCCGCGCCCGTACGGTGGCCCGGTCGGCGACCACCTCCGGGGCCCAACCGGTCTCCACCAGCAACTGCGCCTCGGCCGTCCGGGCGTACCCGCCGACCAGCGCGCCGGCCTCGGCGAGGTGGGCGCGGGTGAGCAGCACGTCGCGGGCGTGCGGGTAGGGCGCCCGGGGCTCGGAGTGCAGGTCGTCACCGTCGTCCCAGACGGCGACGAGGCCGAGCCGGGCCACCGGGGCGAACATCGCCGCCCGGGTGCCGATCACCACCGGCACCTGGCCACGGCGAGCGGCGAGGAACGCCCGGTACCGCCGGGCCGGGCCGAGCGCGGCGGAGAGGCTGACGTGCCGCCCCGGGCCGAGGACGCCGGTGAGCGCCGCGTCGAGACGGTCGAGGTCACGCGCGTCGGGCACCACGACCACGGCCCCGCGCCCACCGGCGACGGTGGCCGCCACCGCGTCGGCGTACCGGGCCGCCCAGTCCTCACCGGGCAGCGCCGACCAGACCGCGCGGGGTGCCCGGCCGTCGGCGAGCGCCCGCAGCAGAGCCGGACCGGTCGGGTAGTCGCGCCACCCGCGCGGGTCGACCGCTCCGATGGGGGCCGCCGGGGTGGGCGGCTCGTCGTGGGGCTCCTTCTCCACCCGCGCGTGCCGGGGCGGCACGGCGAGCCGGAGCACGTCGGCGCGGCCGTCGACGCACTGCCGGCGCTGGCCCTCGCCGCGGCGCTGCGGGCCGGCGTCCCGGCCGCGCTGCACGTGC
>NZ_JBEZEH010000338.1:0-3791 GCF_040648775.1 Micromonospora sp. NPDC049089 | reverse complement strand
GCCGGAGCCCGAGCTGCGCAGGGATCAAGCCTGACCGCCCGGAGCAGCTCGGGCTCCGGCGGAAAACCCACGACCAGAGCAGATCAGAGAACGAGACGAGCCTTCTGGAACGCCTCCGCCTCGTCATCCGTGCCGACCTTGCCGTACATGCCGACCATGAGCAGCACCAGGGCTGCCGTCATCACCACGACCACAGTGGTGATGCTGAAGTTGAAGATGTTCGCGTCGGTCCGGATGAACGCGAGACCGGCCAGGCTGACCACCATGAGGCCGTACGCCAGCCACTGGTTGATCGCCACGTCGATGTTGCGGCCGAGCGCGGTGCCGACCAGCACGACGACCCCGACCAGCACGCTGAACAGCGAGAAGCCGAGGTTGGTGCCCTGACCGAGGACCCGGGTGTCGTCCTGGGCGAGGATCTCGTTGCCGGTGCTGGCGATGATGCCGAGCACCCCGAAGACGACCAGGTACAGACCGGTCAGCCCGCCGATCGCCCGGTAGATCGGCCGCGCGGGGTGGTTGACGGGGGTGTGTGCCATGTCTGTGTCTCCAACGCCGTGGGGTAGGTGTCGCCGACGATTGTCTCGCATGTGGTGGTGTGACGCCGCACACGGGGGCCGGGCCGGCGTGCCCGGCCGATCAGCTCTCGGGCAGGTCCTCGGCGAGGGTCATCCAGCTCTCCTCGATCCGCTCCCGTTCGGCGCGCAGATCCTTCAGCTGGGTGTCCAACTCGGCGACCCGGGCGTAGTCGGTGGCGTCCGCCGCAAGCTGATCGAGCAGCGTGGTCTCGCGCTGGTCAAGCTTGCTGAGCTGGCGCTCCAGCCGGGTCAGTTCCTTGCGGGCCTGCCGGACCTCGGCGGCGGTCATACCGCCTCCCGAGGGAGCACCGGGTGCGGAGGTCGAGGTCACGCCCGCCCGGGGAGAGCCGGCCCGCTCGGCCGTCCGCGCGAGGTATTCGTCCACACCGCCCGGCAGGTGCACCAGTCGACCGTCGCCGAACATCCCGTACGCCGTGTCGGTGACCCGCTCGATCAGGTAACGGTCGTGGCTGGCCACGATGATCGTGCCGGGCCACGAGTCGAGCAGGTCCTCCAGCGAGGCGAGGGTGTCCGTGTCCAGGTCGTTGGTGGGCTCGTCGAAGAGCAGCACGTTGGGCTCGCCGGCCAGCAGCCGCAGCATCTGCAACCGCCGGCGCTCCCCACCGGAGAGATCACTGACCGGGGTCCAGAGCCGGCGGTCGTCGAAGCCGAACACCTCGGCGAGCTGCGAAGCGGAGACCTCCCGGTCGCCGAGCTGAACCCGGCGGGCGACGTCCTCCACCGCCTCCAGCACCCGCAGGTGCCCGGGCAGCTCGGTGAGCTCCTGGGAGAGGAAAGCGGGCCGCACCGTGGAGCCGGTGCCGAGGCGACCGCCATCGGGGCGGGTGATGCCGGCGAGCATCCGCAGCAGCGTGGTCTTGCCGGCGCCGTTGGCACCGAGGATGGCGATCCGGTCGCCGGGGCCGACGAGCCAGGAGGTGTCGCGCAGGATTTCCTTCGGGCCGGCGTGCAGCTCGACGTTCTCCAGCTCGTACACCTGCTTGCCCAGGCGGGAAACCGCCATCCGCTGCAACGACATGGTGTCGCGCGCTGGCGGCACGTCGGCGATCAACGCGTTCGCGGCGTCGATGCGGAACTGCGGCTTGGAGGTCCGCGCGGGCGGGCCACGGCGCAGCCAGGCGATCTCCTTGCGGAGCAGGTTCTGCCGGCGGGCCTCGGTGGCGGCGGCGACCCGCTCGCGCTCGGCGCGGGCGAGGGTCCAGGCGGCGAAGCCACCCTCGTAGGCGCGGACGGTCTGGTCGGCGACCTCCCAGGTGTTGGTGCAGACCGCGTCCAGGAACCACCGGTCGTGGGTGACCACGACGAGGGCGCCCTTGCGGCCGACCAGGTGCCGGGCCAGCCAGTCGACCCCGCCGACGTCCAGGTGGTTGGTGGGCTCGTCGAGGATGAGCAGGTCGGAGTCGCGCACGAGCAGCGCGGCGAGCGCCACGCGGCGGCGTTCGCCACCGGACATCGGGCCGACCGGCTGGTCGAGGCCGAGGTGTGGCATGCCGAGGCCGTCGAGGATGGCCCGCACCCCGGAGTCGCCGGCCCACTCGTGCTCGGCGCCCATGCCCTCGGCGAGCCAGGCGGTGCCGAGCACCACGTCCCGGACGGTCGCCTCGGGAGCGAGGGTGAGCTGCTGCGGCAGCCAGAGCACACGCAGGTCACGGCGGTGGGTCACCCGACCGTCGTCGGGGTCCTCCTGCTTGGTGAGCAGCCGCAGCAGGGTGGACTTGCCGGCGCCGTTGAGGCCGACCACGCCGATCCGGTCGGCGTCGTCCAGGCCGAGCGAGACGTCCGTGAGCAGCCGCCCGGCGGCGCCGTACCCCTTGGACACCCGGTCCAGATTGACGATGTTCGCCACGTTCCACCCTTCATGATCAAGGCGTCCCGGTGCCGGCGGGCACCTGGACGCCTGTCCCAAGGGTACGCGGAAGCCCCGAACGCCCGCGCCGCGCGCCGGCAGCTCCGGTGGAACGGGTCGTCAGCCGACCCGGGCGCCGGCTACCGGACCGTGTGCTACCCGCGCCTCCCGGCAGACGCCCGCGGTGGTCAGCTCGGCGGCGATCCGCTCCGCGTCGGCCGCGGTGGCGGCGAGAAACACGCAGGTCGGACCGGAGCCGGAGACGATGCCGGTGAGCGCGCCGGCCGCCTCGCCGGCCTTCAGAGTGTCGGCCAGCGCCGGGCGCATGGCCAGCGCGGCGTCCTGGAGGTCGTTGCCGAGCGTACGGGCGAGCACCCGGGGGTCACGCTGGCGCAGCGCGCCCAGCAGCGCGTCGGTGCTGCCCAGCGGGGTACCGGCGGCACCGGAGTCGCGGAGCCGATCCAGCTCCCGGTACGCGGCCGGCGTGGAGAGGCCGACGTCGGCGATCGCCACCACCCAGTGCCAGGAGGTGGCGCGGGCCAACACGGGGCTGACCGCCTCGCCCCGGCCGGTGCCCAGCGCGGTGCCACCGTAGATCAGGAACGGCACGTCCGAGCCGAGGTCGGCGGCGATGCCGGCCAGCTCGTCGCGGGACAGCCCGGTGCCCCAGAGCGCGTCGCAGGCCACCAGCGCGGCGGCCGCGTCGGCGCTGCCGCCGGCCAACCCACCGGCGAGCGGGATCTGCTTGCGCAGGTGCAGTCGGGCGTGCGGCAGCACCCCCGCGTACCCGGCGAGGGCGTGCGCGGCGCGGATCACCAGGTTGGTGTCGTCCAGGGCCAGCTCGCCGGTGCCCTCACCCTCCATGGTCAGGGCGAGGGTGTCGCCCCGGCGGGCCGTCAGCTCGTCGTAGATCGAGATGGCGTGGTAGACGGTGTTCAGCTCGTGGTAGCCATCCCGGCGCAGCGGGCCCACCCCGAGGTGCAGGTTGATCTTCGCGGGCACCCGTACCCGCACCGGGCCGATGGCTCCGCGTCGCTCGTCGTCGTCCGGTCGCCAGGCCTCGGTCACGGGGTGATGTCCCGCACGGGCAGGCGGATGTCGAACGGCTTGGCCACGATCAGCTCCTCAGCGTCCTCGGCGGGCACGGCGTCAGCCTACTTCCCGGCCGGCGTACCGACCGGGGCCGACGCGGCGATGGCGGCGAACTGCTCGACGGTCAGTGACTCCCCACGGGCGCCGGGGTCGACGCCGGCGGCGGTGAGCGCCGCGGCGGCCCGGTCCGCGCCGCCGGCCCAGCCGGCCAACGCGGCGCGGCCGCGCGTGGGCCCCGGCGCCCGCGCCGCGGC
>NZ_JBEZEH010000337.1:0-3870 GCF_040648775.1 Micromonospora sp. NPDC049089 | reverse complement strand
ACGGGGTGTAACGGTGCCGGTGGCGGATCATTCCGCCTTACCTGCGGGGGGTCGGCCTGTTGTGCTGCTCGGCCGTTCCGGGGGTGTAACCGGGGGGGCCTGCCGGGTGTTCCCGGGGGCGGCCCGGCCGTTGTGCTGCTGGTGCTCGGCCGTGCGGCGGTGTAACCGTGGCGGCCTGCCGGGTGTTCCCGGCGGCCGGCCCGGGGTGACCCGGGCTGTTGCGGTGGTCTGCCAGGTATAACGACCCGGCCCGGCCCCCGATTCCGCCGCCGGAGTGGCCCCGACCACCCGACAGGCGATACCGAACCCGACAAACCGCCCACCTCGCCGGCCCGGCGAACCCGACACGGCGGCCAGGCCAACATGATCCACTCGGGTTCCTGGAAGTCGCGGTGTCCCGCTGCCCAGGATGCCCCCGACTTCATGGAAGCCGAGTGGATCATGCCTGCGTGCACCGTTCGTGTCCCCGGACCGGGACTGACCAACAGGTCGGCGCGTCGTGAGGTCGACCCTGATCGGGGTTCCGCGTCGGCTTGGTCGGGCCTGGTCGAGGTTGCCGCGTCGTGTGGTCGGGCCTGGTTGAGGTTGCCGGGTGGCGCGGTGGGGCCCGTTGAGGTTGCCGCGTCGTGTGGTGCGGCCTGGTCCAGCTCTGCGCAGTGCGAACCCGTCGCAAGATCGTGCTTGATCCAGGAAACAGGGCCTTCCTCGTGCCACGAGACCACTACATCAAGGATCGAGCACGACCTTGCGGACTTTGGGCAGGGCACCGGAAAGCTCGCTCGATCCCCGGCCTGAACGACGTCGCGTGAGGAGAGTGGCTGTTCGTCAACGCCCGGTCGGCGTCGATCAAGGAGTTGTGGTGGGTGACAAAATGCTCCGTCGTGGCCAAGCCGGGCACCACAAACTCCTTGATCGCCTCGACCGGGCAGGGGCAGCACGCGCGGGGCAGCACCGGCGGGGCAGCACGCGCGGGTGGGGCAGCCCGAACGTGTCGGACTGCCCCACCCGGGAGCGCGAAGATGAAATCAGAACCCGAGGACGCTCCGCCCGCCGACAACCGGCAGTCGCAGTTCGCTGTCGTTCGGCGCGACCCGCAGTTCGGTGCCGCCCAACGGCAACAACGTGTACTCCTGGTCGCTGGAGAAGACGACCACGCCGATCCGGTGTCCGGCCGGGAAGATGTAGTCCTTCGGCTCCATGGTCCACCGGTAGTCGTACAGCTTGCCCTGGCGCACCGCCGACGTTCGAGCGACGCTCTTGCGGTTCTGCGGGTCCATCCAACCTCGCGTCACCACGGTCGGGGCTGCGGTCGACCCGGCCGGGCCGTAGTCGACCAGGTACGCGGTGAGGTTCGCGTCCGGCTTGTTGTCGATCGCCATCCGCAGTCGCATCTCCGGACGCCCGGAGATGCGCACGCTCTGCGTCAGCTCGGGGGAGCGGTAGGCGAGTCGGTTGGCGCTCGCGGTGTCCGGGTTGGACACCAGAGTGTCCGGGTGGATGGTCCGACCCTCGTCGACGAAGCTCTGCTCGACACGCGCCTTGGGCGGCTTACCGGTGGTGAGCGTGCCGGGTGCGGTGGCGTCGGTCGCGGCGAAGCGCAGCCCGACCTCCCGCGCCGCCGGGTCGGGCCAGTTGGCGTACGTGGTGTAGGCGCGGTCCTCGCGCTGGAGCACCGCCGTCGGCTCGTCCATGATGCCGTTGCGCACGTTCCACAGCCAGAAGTCGAACCAGCGGTTCTCGGTCTGCTTGTACGTCCACGTCTGCCCACCGGGCAGGGTCACCGACGCGCTGCTGCCCGGACCACCGTGGCCGCCCTGGTGCAGCCAGATCTTGCGGGGGACGTCGCGCTTGGCGAGCTGGTCCCACCAGCCGGCGAAGTGCTCGGTCTTCACGTTCCAGTCGTTGAGGCCGTGCACGACGAAGACGCTGGCCTTGACGTCGCGGGCGTCGAGGTAGTCGCGATCCTGCCAGAACTTCGAGTAGTCGCCGGTGATCCGGTCCTGCTTGGCGGTGATGTCCGCGAGCTCGTCGGCGCAGGGCCCTTCGGCGCGCGCCTGCCCGGCGGTGTACTGGGCCAGGATGTCGAGGTCCTCGCCCTGGAACGTCCCGGGCGCGACCACCAGGCCGTTGGCCCGGTAGTAGTCGTACCAGCTGCTGATCGCGGAGACCGGCACGATGGTCTTGAGCCCCTTGACGCCGGTGGTGGCCACCTGGTTGGGCAGTGTCCCGTTGTAGGAGACACCGGTCATGCCGACCGCGCCGGTGGTCCAGCCAGCGGTGACCGGGGCGCCATTGGCGTCGTACCCCTTGGCCCTGCCGTTGAGCCAGTCGATGACCGCCTTGGTGCCGAGCGTCTCGGCCTGGTCCCCGCTGGTCGGGCAGCCGTCGGAGTCGCCGGTGCCGACGCTCTGGCCGAGCACCACCGCGTACCCGCGGGGTACGTAGTAGTCGTCCAGCGAGCCGGGCAGGTTGGCCTTCGCCTCGGCCCGTTGCGCGCCGGCGTCGAGGGCGCGACGCCCGTTGCGATCGGTCAGGCCGTTCTGCGGCAGGTCGTCGACCAGCACGCTCGGGTACGGCACGTCACCCCAGGTGCCCTTGCGGTACGGGCTGTGCTCGAAGATGACGGGCACCTTGAAGCCCTGCGTGGCGGTCTCCCGGGGCCGGGAGATGTCGATCGCCACCCGGTCGGGCCGACCGTCGTGGTCGGTGTCCACCGGGGTCTGGACGAACACCCGCTCCTCGATCGCGTCGGCGAGCGAGAACACCGGTTGGGTCATGCCGTCGCTGACCACGATGCCGGTGGGCGTGGTGGGCGTGGGCGGAGCCGCAGCCGCGGGTGGGGCTGCGCTGAGAACCAGAGCGCCGGACACGCCGAGGCTCAGGAGGACCAGATGACGGGGTCGACGCATGCGCGTCTCCCTTCGGTTGGGCTGGTTGCCGGGTCGGCAGGGGCCAATCTCGAAGATCCATTCGTGGTCATGCTAGGTCCGCCGAGGCGTCCCGTCGATCCCGTCGGCTGTCCACCGTGGTCGGTCAGGGAGTCGGTGGCGTCACCGCGATGATCAGGTGGGCGCGCTGGTCGCTGGCGTTGCGGTAGAGGTGCGCGAGGCGCGAGTCGAAGGTGACCGACTCGCCGGCGGTGAGGGTGTACGACTCACCGCCGATCTCGGCGACGACAGCGCCGCTGATGACGATCGCGCATTCGGTCGACGGGTGCGCCCACGGCTCGGCGGAGCTGGCGTCGCCGGGCGCGAGGTGGGCCTGGAGCACCTCCAGGTCGCCGCGGCCGGGGGTGAGTCGTTCGTAGGTGATCTGGCCGGGTGGCGCGGCCAGCCTGGTCCGGGCGCCGACGCGGCTGACGTGCACCGGTGGCGCCTCGGGCTCGGAGAACAGCTCGGCGATCGAGGTGTCGAAGACCTGGGCGAGCTTGCGCAGGGTGGAGAGGCTGGGGTCGGTGGCGCCGTTCTCGATCTGGCTGAGCAGGGCGGGGGACACGTCGGCCGCTGTGGCGAGCTGACGCAGCGTGAGGGAGTGCTGCTGACGCAGGTCGCGGAGTCGGTCACCGAGCATGTGTCCTCGTTCCAAAAACAGTGTGGCTGAATCTTGATTGACCTGACTATACGGGTCTGTTTAGTATCGCTGAACAACAGGCGGCCACGTTCGACACCACTAGACAAGGCCGCGTCAAGACGAACCGGACGACGTCCCAGTCCGGCCTACATCCAACCCCGAGACGACGCCCCCGAGAAGCCCGCGACGCCGTCATCCCATCGGCCCCGCCGATGCGTGGTGTCGCCCGCCGGGCGTCGACGCCCCGCGGATCCCGCACGGCGGGCCGCGCGATACGAAGGTAGGAACAGCATGTCGGTG
>NZ_JBEZEH010000336.1:0-3915 GCF_040648775.1 Micromonospora sp. NPDC049089 | reverse complement strand
GCCGTTCGATTCCAGGTAGACGTTCTGGAAGATGTTCCGGTGGGCGGGTTCGCGCAGTTCCACTCCGTTGCCCCGGCAACCCCAGACATGCAGGTTGTCGAAGAAGCAGGCGCTGTCCAGCAGCCGTATCCCGGTCTGGCACTCACCGACCCAGACGTTGAGGAACTCGTTGTCGTACGCGACCTTGTTCACCAGGATGCCGACGCCGAGGCAGTCCTCGATGTTGATATCGGTGATCTTGTTGGCGTGGGCGCTGGTGTCCGCGTCCTTGCCGAGGAACTCGATCGCGTGGCTGCCCGAGTTGCCGAAGTGCAGGTGGTGGAAGGTCGACCGGGGGCCGCGGACGGTCAACAGCACGTTGGAGGTCTGCATGCCGTAGAAGTGCACGTTGGAGATCTGGTTGTACTTACCGCTCGAGACCAGACGACCGGTGTAGCCCGGGGCCGGCTGGATGATCGCGGCGCCGATGTTCTCGCCGGTCCAGGTCACACTCGTCGGAAAGCGGACCTCCGATCCGAGACCGAGCGCGCCCACCGGTTGGAAGATCTCCCCGCCACCCGCCGGCAGCAGGTTCAGCGCCGTGGTGACCTTGTCCGACTCGTCACTGCCGTCGAGCCGGCAGCCGACCCGGGGGTCCCGGAGGCTGAGCGGGGCCTCCCGCACGGTCGTGACGGGCGGCGATCCCGCCTGTTCGGCACCGGCGAGGGTGGCCACCGTGGTCGCCACCGCGGCGCCCGCGCCGCCGGCGAAGAGCACCCGCCGTCCCAACCGTCGGCTCGGTGGATCTGACCGTTGTGGCGCTGCCGGCGGCACCGCACCAGGTGCGCTCACGATCGGTTCCATGCCTCTCCCCCGTTGAGTGCCACCTCGAGCGGCGGGCAGACTCTACTGTGCATTGTCGCGTGCTCGCCGACGCGGATCAGAGGGCGTACGGGCCGAAACGGCCCCAGGCCACCACTGCGGCGAGGACGAGCAGCACCGCGCAGGTGACCGCGCCCTGGATCTCGGTGCGACGCCCCTGCTGGGTGGTCTGCTGCTTGCCGGCGCGCAGGTGCACCAGGAGGCCGCCGATCATGACGATGACCAGCCCGACGGCGGCGAGCGGGGTGAGCACTGTGGCGATGCCGGTGGCAGCGGGCAGCACGAGCCCGACGGCGGCCAGCAGCTCGACCGCGCCGAGCGACTTGACCTGTGACGGTGGGACGGGGTCCACCCACCGCATCACCTCGCGCAACTTCTCCTTGGGCTGGCTCAGCTTGGCCAGCCCGGCACCGGCGAAGACGGCGGCGAGCAGGAACTGAATGATCCAGAGCACCACGTTCACGGGGGGTTCCTCCAGGGGCCGCCTCGCGGCGGAGAGGTGGTTGACGGTGCAGACGAGACAGTAGACCTCCCCGCATACCGAAAGGGCCCCCGCCGTCGCAAGACGGCGGGGGCCCGGATGGTCGGAGCGTCAGACCGCGAAGAGCGCCGGCCCGTCAAGCGTCTTCACGTCGGCCGGGCGCAGCGCCAGGGCGAGCACGTCGGCCACGTCGGCCAGGGTGTGCACGGTCAGCGCCTCGCGCACCTCGGTCGGCAGGTCGTCCAGGTCGGGCTCGTTGCGCGCCGGGATGATCACCTCGGTGAGGCCGGCCCGGTGCGCGGCGAGCAGCTTCTGCTTCACCCCACCGATCGGCAGCACCCGACCGGAGAGCGTCACCTCACCGGTCATCCCGAACTCGGGACGGACCGGGCGGCCGGTGACCAGCGACGCCAGGGCCGTGACCATGGTGATGCCGGCGCTCGGACCGTCCTTGGGCACCGCGCCCGCCGGGAAGTGGACGTGGATCCGGCGTCCCGCGAGAGCGTTCGGGTCGATGCCGAACCGCCGCCCGTTGGAGCGTAGGTAGGAGAGCGCGATCTGCGCCGACTCCTTCATCACGTCACCGAGCTGGCCGGTCAGGGTCAGCCCCGGCTCGCCCTCCATGCTGGTCGCCTCGATGAAGAGCACGTCCCCGCCGGCGCCGGTGACGGCGAGGCCGGTTGCCACGCCGGGCACCGCGGTGCGCTCGGCCGACTCCGGGGTGAACTTCGGCCGCCCCAGGTAGCGGGTGAGGTTGTCGGTGTCGACGCGTACCGGCGACGGGTCGGTCGCCAGCGTCACCGCCACCTTGCGCAGGATCTTGGCGAGGCCACGTTCGAGCTGCCGGACCCCGGCCTCTCGGGTGTACTCCCCCGCGATCAGCGCCAACGCCTCGTCGGCGATCTCCACCTCGTCGGCGGTCAGCCCGGCCCGCTCCCGCTGCCGGGGCAGCAGGTGGTCACGGGCGATGGAGACCTTCTCGTCCTCGGTGTACCCGTCCAGGGTGACCAGCTCCATCCGGTCCAGCAGGGGGCCGGGGATGGACTCCACCACGTTGGCGGTGGCCAGGAAGAGCACGTCGGACAGGTCGAGGTCGACCTCCAGGTAGTGGTCCCGGAAGGTGTGGTTCTGGGCCGGGTCGAGCACCTCCAGCAGGGCGGCGGCCGGGTCACCGGCGTAGCCGGCGGCCAGCTTGTCCACCTCGTCGAGGAGCACGACGGGGTTCATCGAACCGGCCTCGCGCAGCGCGCGGACGATCCGACCGGGCAGCGCCCCCACGTAGGTGCGCCGGTGCCCGCGGATCTCCGCCTCGTCGCGGACGCCACCGAGCGAGACCCGGACGAAGTTGCGCCCGAGCGCCCGCGCCACGGACTCGCCGAGGCTGGTCTTACCCACTCCGGGAGGACCGGCGAGGGCGAGCACCGCGCCGGAGCCGCGACCGCCCACCACACCGAGGTTGCGCTCGGCGCGCCGGTTGCGCACGGCCAGGTACTCCAGGATGCGGTCCTTGACGTCGGCCAGGCCGGCGTGGTCGGCGTCGAGCACCGCGCGGGCCGCGGTCAGGTCGGTGTTGTCGTCGGTACGCGTGCCCCAGGGCATCTCGAGCACGGTGTCCAGCCAGGTACGGATCCAGCCCGCCTCCGGGGAGGCGTCGCTGGCCCGCTCCAGCTTGCCGACCTCGCGCATGGCCGCCTCGCGGACCTTCTCCGGCAGCTCGGCGGACTCGACGCGGGACCGGTAGTCGGCGGAGCCGTCCGGCTCGTCCTCGCCCAGCTCCTTGCGGATCGCGGCGAGCTGCTGGCGCAGCAGGAACTCGCGCTGGGACTTCTCCAGCCCCTCGCGGACGTCACTGTTGATCTGCTCGGTGACTTCCTGCTCGGCCAGGTAGTCCTTCACCCAGCCGACCAGCAGCTCCAGCCGGGCGGTGACGTCCGGCGCGGCGAGCAGCTCGGTCTTCTGTTCCAGCGTCAGCCAGGGCGCGTAACCGGCCGAGTCGGCCAGCTCGGAGAGGTCGGTCATCCGCTCCACCGCGTCGATGACCTGCCAGGCGCCCCGCTGCTGGAGCACGGAGGTCACCAGGGCGCGGTACTCGCGGGCGAGTTCGCGGGCCCGACCGGCGTGGGCGGGTTCGTCGAGTTCGGTCGCCTCGACCCAGAGGGCGGCGCCAGGGCCGGGCACGCCGGAGCCGATCCGGGCCCGGGACAGGCCACGGATGACGGCGGCGGGCTCGCCCTCAGGCAGGCGGCCGACCTTCTCGATGGTGGCGACCACGCCCACCGGGCCGTACTCGCCGTCGATGCGCGGCACGGCCAGCAGCTTGCGGTCGCCGGTCGCCCGCGCCGCGTCGATCGCGGCCTGGGTGGTGGGGTCGAGGGTCACCGGGATGACCATGCCGGGCAGCAGCACGGCGTCGGTCAGGGGCAGTACCGGAAGAGTTGCCATCGAACACCTCGCGTTAGTTGAGCGTGTCTCACTCAAGTAACAAAGCGTTCCCCTTGTTCCGGCCTGTGACCCAGGCCACTTTCGCGCCCGGTCCGTCGGGTCGCCCGGGACCGGTGGGCGAACCCACGGGC
>NZ_JBEZEH010000335.1:0-3939 GCF_040648775.1 Micromonospora sp. NPDC049089 | reverse complement strand
TCCCGCACACCGGCGGCCTGGGCACCCTCCCCTGACCTCGGTCGTCCGCTGTGGTGGGCGCCGACCCCTCGGGTTCAGCCCGGGGGCGTCGGCGCCACCTCAGGAGACCGCAAAGATCCCGGCAACGCCCAGAATCACCATCACCAACACCGCTACCAGCGCGCCCCGCTCGCTCTCCACCGCCGGCTCGCGGTTCTCGGTCACGGGATTCGTCGTGTCGCGGGGCATGGTGTGGCCTCCTCGGCTGTTGTCGCGTCGCTGTCGATGGCGTTGGTCAGGTCACCGGTCCGGGGCCTGACGTGCGGACCCGCGTCGGGGGTCCTACGGTGAGGACGTTGCCGACCTCCAGGGGGGCTGGACGGTGCCGTTGCAGGACTGGTTCCTCACTGCTGAGGAACGCGCCAACCCGGTCTCTGGCATACCCGTGTGGACCACGGGAAACCTCGCCGAGCCGTTGATTCACGGTGCGGCCTACTTCGACCGACTGGTCGACGAGGTCGAGGCCCTGGGCGCCGGCGACCACCTGTTCTTCACCGACTGGCGGGGTGACCCGGACCAGCGGCTGCGACCGGACGGTCCGACAGTGGCCCAGCTCTTCGCGCAGGCCGCACAGCGCGGTGTGGTGGTCAAGGGGTTGATCTGGCGCTCGCACCTCGACGTGCTGGCGTACAGCGAGGCGGAAAACCGCGACCTCAGCGAGACGATCTCGGCCGCCGGTGGCGAGGTGCTGCTGGACCAGCGGGTCCGGCGCGGCGGCTCGCACCACCAGAAGCTCGTGGTGCTGCGGCACCTCGACGCACCCGAGCGGGACGTCGCCTTCGCCGGCGGGATCGACCTGTGCCACAGCCGCCGCGACGACGCCGCGCACCACGGTGATCCGCAACCGGTGCAGATGTCCCCCCGGTACGGACCCAATCCGCCCTGGCACGACGTACAGCTCGCGGTGCGCGGTCCGGTGGTCGGCGCGTTGGACACCCTGTTCCGGGAACGCTGGACCGACCCGATGCCGTTGGACTCGGAGAACCCGATGGCCTACCTGCGGGACCGGCTGCGCGGCTCGGACCTGCGCCCCGACCCGCTGCCCGAGCAACCGGCCGATCCGCCGCCCTGTGGTCCGCACCAGATCCAGGTGCTGCGCACCTACCCCGCCGTCCGTCCGCGCTACTCGTTCGCACCGGACGGGGAGCGGACCGTGGCCCGGGGTTACACCAAGGCCGTACGCCGGGCCCGCCGGCTGATCTACCTGGAGGATCAGTACCTCTGGTCGGCCGAGGTCGCGGACCTGTTCGCGCACGCGCTGCGGGACAACCCGGACCTGCACCTGGTCGCCGTCGTCCCCCGCCACCCGGACGTGGACGGCAAGCTGGTGTTGCCGCCGAACATGGTGGGGCGCGAGCAGGCGCTGTCCCTGTGTGAGCGGGCCGCACCGGACCGGGTGCACGTGTTCGACGTGGAGAACCACGCCGGTGACCCGGTCTACGTGCACGCCAAGGTCTGTGTGGTCGACGACGTCTGGGCCAGCGTGGGCAGCGACAACTTCAACCGGCGGTCCTGGACGCACGACAGCGAGTTGTCCTGCGCGGTGCTCGACGAGACACCGGACCAGCGGGAGCCCACCGACGCGGCCGGGCGGGGTGACGGCGCGCGCACCTTCGCCCGGGACCTGCGACTGCGGTTGTGGCGCGAGCACCTGGACCGTGACCCGGGCGGCGCGGACGACGCCGACCTGCTCGACCCGGCCGACGCCGTCGCGGCCGTCACGGCCGCCGCCGACGCGCTACAACGGTGGTACGACGACGGCCAGGTCGGCGAACGCCCACCGGGGCGACTGCGCCCGCACCGCCCCGAGCGGCTGCCGTGGTACACGCGGGCCTGGGCGCTGCCGGTGTACCGGCTGGTCTACGACCCGGACGGCAGGCCGCTGCGGGCGAGGCTGGCCGGCACCTGGTGAAACGGTCGGGCCGGCTCCGGCGCGGCCACCGCGTGCACGTGCAGCCCGCCCGGGTAGGCGAACGACGAGCGTGGTGAGTAGTAGCCGAAGCCGATGGTCAGTGGGTTGTCCGGGCGCAGCGCGTACATCGGGTGGCCGGGCTGGAGGAACTCCACTGACTCGATCTCGAACGGGGCGACCGGCTCGGCGACGAACGGGTAGGCCGAGCTGACCAGCTGGCCGTCGCGCCGGGTGAAGTAGCGGTGGTGCCCGCTGCTGATCGCGTGCCCGGTCTCCCCCACCCGGCACCGGGCCCGGATCAACGGCGTGCCGTCGATCTCCGTCTCGGAGAGCAGCTCCTCGCCGGTCACGTCGATGTGGGTACGCCCGGAGAGCACCGGGGCGCCGCGAGCGACGGCGTACTCACGGACCCGCCGGCTGGAGGCCACGTAGTGGGTCCACCAGCCGCCGGCGTTGAGACCGCCGGGCGCGTCGACGCCCAGCAGCGAGACGCCGAGGTAGGTCAGCGAGTAGGCGCCGAAGCCGGAGGTCTGCGTCTCGTCGTCGACGACGTACTGGTTGAGGAAGACCTGCCGGTCGGGGCGGGGGCAGAGCCCCGGAGGGACCAGCGCGGCGACCGCGTCAGGATCGGCCGGCAGCCAGCTGAAGTAGAGGGTGCGACTGTTCACGACAAGCTGGGGAGCGGCTGGATCGAGCACGGTGCCTCCGAACCGGGTGTGTACACGCGACGCTACGGCCGGTCCCACCAGCGGGACAAGGACGGATAGCCGACACTCCCGGCGACTTGTCGGGTTTCCTGTTGACCAGCCGACGCGGCCGTGTGCCGATCGGTCGTATCAGGCGGACGACCGGCAGCGGACCGCGCCGGAAACTGGGTAAGGATCCTCACAAGCACCTTGACCGCCGCACCGTTTGCCCGTTTTGTCACTGGACACACCTTAAGTACATCAACCTTTCGGCTAGATTTTCGGGAGCCGATCAGGTTAAGGTGACTCCCGAACGGCCTATTGGAAGCTAAACCAAAGCGTCACACCTTTTTGTCCGCGGACGAGGTGCAGGGAGGACCACCCATGACCGCGCCAACGATCACCGAGCAGCCGAGCGCCGCCGTCAAGACCACCACCAAGCTCGACCCGCGCGCTCTCACCGACAGCGCTGCCGACCTGCTCAACGCGATGGCGGCGCTGCCCGCCAACCACCCGTCGCGCGCCGCGCTGCGGGACCGGGCGATCGAGGCCTGGCTGCCGCTCGCCAACCACCTGGCCCACCGCTACAGCGGGCGCGGCGAGCCGAACGACGACCTGGCGCAGACCGCCGCGATCGGCCTGATCAAGGCCATCGACAAGTTCGACCCCGAGCGCGGTGTCGACTTCGCCGGTTACGCGATCCCCACCATCATCGGGGAGCTCAAGCGGCACTTCCGGGACCGCACCTGGGACATCCGGGTGCCCCGCCGGCTCCAGGAGCTGCGGCTGGCCATCTCCGACGCCAACAGCTCGCTCCTGCAGACCCTCGGCCGCTCGCCGACGGTCGCCGACATCGCCGCGCACCTCAAGCTCACCGAGGAAGAGGTGCTGGAGGGCCTGGAAGGCGCCCGCGCGTACAACGCGGTGTCGCTGTCCACCCCGACCGGTGACGGCGAGCGCGCCACCGAGCTGGGCGACATGCTCGGCGGCGAGGACACCGAGTTCGAGCTGGCTGAGCTGCGGGTCGCCCTCGGCCCGGCGCTGGCCACCCTCGACGAGCGCGAGCAGAAGATCCTCACGCTGCGCTTCTACGGCAACCTGACCCAGTCGCAGATCGCCGACCAGATCGGTGTCTCGCAGATGCACGTCTCGCGGCTGCTGACCCGGGCGCTGACCAAGCTGCGCGGCCAGCTCGACGGCACCTACTGACCGGTTGACAAGCGGAGGGGGCGGCGGGGGGGGCCCGGGGCGCCCCCACGCGCGGGCGCGCGCGGACGGCGCCGACAAAGAAAAACAAAGCGG
>NZ_JBEZEH010000334.1:0-3975 GCF_040648775.1 Micromonospora sp. NPDC049089 | reverse complement strand
CGTCGAGGCCATCCCGCCGCGACCCTTGTCGAGGAACTCGACGAGGGTCGCGTGGGTGCCGACCGCCACCAACAGCGAGGCGCCCTTCTCGTCGGCCAGCAGCATGGCCAGGTCCTCGCTGGTCGCCGCGGCCGGGAACGTGATGGCCGGCACACCGAGGCCGTTGACCCGGGGCAGGCCCGGCGCGCGCCCGTCCGGGTACGCGTGCACGATCACCTCGGCGCCGCAGCGCAGCACGTCGTCGGTGACCGAATCCATGTCCCCGATGATCATGTCGGGGGTGTAGCCGGCCTCGACCAGCGCGTCCGCGCCGCCGTCGACGCCGATGAGCACCGGCTTGAACTCCCGGATGTACGGGCGAAGCACGTCCAGGTCGGCCTTGTAGTCGTAGCCGCGCACCACGATCAGGCAGTGCCGACCCTGCATCTGGGTCTCGATGTCCGGCACACCGACACCGTCGAGCAGCAGGTCGCGTTCCTGACGCAGGTAGTCCATCGTGTTGGCGGCGAACGCCTCCAACTGCACCGACAGACCCTCCCGGGCGTCCGCCATCGCCTTGCCGACCGACTCGGCGTCCTGAAGGCTGCCGTGGGCCACCGGCTCGTCACCGGCGAAGACCGTGTTGCCCTCGATACGCACCTGGTCGCCCTCGCGGATGCGCTCGAAGACGCCCTCCCCCAGGTCGTCGAGGAGCGGAATGCCGGCGGCGATCAGCACCTCCGGGCCCAGGTTCGGGTAACGGCCGGAGACCGAGGGCTTGGCGTTGAGCACCGCCGCGACCCCGACGGCGACGAGCGAGTCGGCCGCCACCCGATCCAGGTCGACGTGGTCGATGACCGCGATGTCACCGGGGCGCAGCCGACCGACCAGGCGTTTCGTCCGGCGATCAAGGCGCGCGGTGCCGAGGACTCTGCCCGGTTCGGCGTTCCGGTTCCGGCGCAACGTGGGTAGACGCATCGTGACCATCCTGGCATGTGAGGCAGGCTTTTCTGTCGCGACATGCCTGAGCAGGGCCGCCTACCCAGGGAAGCACACACCGGCACAAGCCGGTGTGCTTGCGCTCACAATACGCGGCGTCACAACCGCCTTTCCTTGGCGGCCACTGCCAGAAGCTCCTCGGCATGGGCGATACCCAGATCCGAATCGGGCAAACCCGCCAGCATGCGCGCCAACTCCCGCGCCCGCTCGGTGTCCTCCACCACGCGCACCCCGCTGGTCGTCACCGCGCCGCCGGTGTCCTTCGCCACCACCAGGTGCCGGTCGGCGAACGCGGCCACCTGCGGCAGGTGCGTGACCACCAGCACCTGGTGGCTGCGGGCCAACCGCGCCAACCGACGGCCGATCTCCACCGCCGCCTGCCCGCCGACCCCCGCGTCGACCTCGTCGAAGACCAACGTGGGCGGGCCACCGGAGCCGGCGAACACGACCTCGATGGCGAGCATCACCCGGGACAACTCACCGCCGGAGGCCCCGCGCTGCAACGGCAACGACGGCGCCCCAGGGTGGGCCAGCAACCGCAGCTCCACCTCGTCACCGCCGTCCGGCGTGACACCCACCTCGACGCCGTTGACCGCAAGCGTCGGCTCGGCACGCCCGGCCGGACGCGGCAGCACCGCCACCTCGATCCGCGCGTGCGGCATGGCCAGCCCGGCCAGCTCGACGGTGACCTGGTCGGCGAAGCGGACCGCCGCCTCCTGCCGGGAGGTCGACACCCGCCCGGCCAGATCGGCCACCTCCACGGCGAGCCGCTGGCCCTCCCGCTCCAACTCGTCGAGCACGTCGTCGGACATGTCCAGATCGGACAGTCGGGTGCGCGCCCGATCGGCCCAGGCGATCACCCCGTCGACGTCGTCGGCGTACTTGCGGGTCAACGCGCGCAGCGCCGCCCGCCGCTCATAGACGTGCTGCAACCGGGCCGGGTCCGCGTCGAGCGTCGCCAGGTACGCCGACAGCTCCGCGGACACGTCGGTGACCAGGGTGGCCGCCTCCTCCAGGCGGGCCGCCAGCTCACCGAGCGCCGGATCGGTGCCGGACTGCGCCTCCAGGGTCCGCCGGGCGGTGCCGAGCAACGCCGTCGCGTCCGGGGTCTCCTCGGCCGCCTCCGCGCCACCGGCCACACACTGCTGGGCGATCTGCGCGGCCGTCCGCAGACCCTCGGCGTGCTCCAGCCGCTGCGCCTCGGTCTTCAGCTCGTCGTCCTCACCGGGCTGCGGATCGACCCGGGTGATCTCGTCGAGGCCCAACCGCAGCAGGTCGGCCTCCTGGTTGCGCTCGCGGGCGTTGCGCCGACGGTCGGCCAGGTCGTCGACGACCCGACGCCACCCCGTGTACGCCTCGCGCAGCGCGTCGAGCAGCTTCTCGTGCGCCGGGCCGGCGAACCGGTCCAGTGCGGCCCGCTGCTCGGCCGGGCGCAGCAACCGCAACTGGTCGGACTGGCCGTGCACGGCCACCGCCTGCTCGCCGACCTCACCGAGCATCGACACCGGCATGCTCCGGCCACCGACGTGGGCGCGCGAGCGCCCCTCCACCGTCACCGTGCGGCTCAGCAGCACCGAGCCGTCCTCGTCCGGGTCGCCGCCGGCCTCGACGATCCGCGCGTGCACGGCGTCGGCGACCCGCCCGTGCAGCCGCAGCCGCCCCTCCACCACCGCACGACCGGGTTGGGCGCGGACCCGCCCGGCGTCGGCCCGGCCGCCGAAGAGCAGGCCGAGGCCGGTGACCACCATCGTCTTACCCGCACCGGTCTCGCCGGTGATGACGTTCATGCCGCCGGTCAACGGCAGCGTGGTGTCCTCGATGACGCCCAGTCCGGTGATGCGCAGCTCTTCCAGCACAGCCACCGACAGTAGACGCGAGGCCCGACACTTGACCAGCCGACGGGCCCGGGTCAGGCCCGTACCCGGCCGACGTACAGTTCTGCCCCGTGTTGGATGTGATCGGCCTGACCTCGGCTGAGGAGGAGCTCTACCGCTGCCTGCTCCAGCTCACCACGGCCCGCATCGACGAGTTGGCCCGTCGCCTGCACCGACCCCGGGAGCAGGTCGCCGCCCAGGTCGAGGCACTGCGCGGCAAGGGCCTCGTGCAGCGCAGCGACACCGACCCGGACGCCCCGCTGCGCCCGACCGCCCCGGACGTCGCCCTCGGCGCGACGCTGCTGCGGCGTCAGGAGGACCTGGAGTCGGCCCGCCGACTCGTCACCCAACTGGCCGAGGAGTACCGCTCCGGGCTACGCCGACACCACGTCGACCATCTGGTCGAGGTGATCACCGGCGCCCGGGTTCTCCGGGACCGTCTGCGCGACCTGCAGAACTCCGCGCGTACCGAGGTGCTCTGGTTCTGCCGGGCCAACCCCCTCGCCATGGCCGGCCCGGAGAACGTCGAGGAGTTCGACGCGCTGGCCCGTGGGGTGAGCTACCGGGCCATCTACGAGCGTGACCTGCTGCTGGAACCGGGCGCGTTGGCCGACCTGGCCAAGGGGGTCGCCGCCGGGGAGCAAGCCCGCGTCCTGGACCGGCTGCCGGTCCGACTGGCCATCGTGGACGCCCGCACCGCCATCTGCCCGTTGGTGCCCGACCGCGACGGCGGCGAACCGAGCGCCGCCGTGATCGGCCGCAGTCAACTGCTCGACGCGCTGCTCGCCCTCTTCGAGAGCCACTGGCGGGTCGCCACCCGGCTGCGCCTCGACGACCCCCTCGCCGTCGCGGCCCCCGAGCCTCGACGGCCGGAGCCCGCGGACCAGCCGAGCGACGGTTACCAACCCGACGCCGACGAGGCCCGGCTGCTGTCGCTGTTCGTGGCGGGCGTACCGGACAAGTCCATCGCCTCCCAGCTCGGGGTGAGCCGGCGGACAGTGCAACGGCGCATCGCCGACCTGATGGCCGCCGCCGGTGTGGACACCCGGCCCGGGTTGGCGTTCCAGGTGGCCCGACGCGGCTGGCTCTGACGCGAAGAGGGTCCGCCGTCGACCGACGGCGG
>NZ_JBEZEH010000333.1:0-4008 GCF_040648775.1 Micromonospora sp. NPDC049089 | reverse complement strand
CCGATTCTTCTTACTAATTCGTGTGCCCGTGTTCTTCCGTCGCCCTCACCCGGGCCTCCCTTTTGTGTTCAGGCAGCGGCCCGATCGGTCAACAGCGCCGCGAGCAGCGCCAGGTCCACGCCGGTCAGGTTCTCCACCTGGTGTACGCCGACAGTGCTCGGCAACGCCACCTCCGCCGGTACGGCCAGGACCGCCGCGCCCGAGGCGAGCGCGCTGGCCACCCCCGTCGGTGAGTCCTCGATCGCCACGCACCGCTCGATCGGCACACCCAGCAGCCGGGCGGCGGTCAGGTACGGCTCGGGGTGCGGCTTGGCCGCCACCACCTCGTCGCCGGCGACCACCGTGTCGAAGTTGTCCCGACCGAGGGTGTCCAGGGCGATCTCGACGAGCGCCCGGGGACTGGAGGTGACCAGCGCGGTGGGGATTCCCGCCGCGCGGACCGCTCCCAACAGGTCGAACGCGCCCGGCTGCCAGCGCAGACCGGTGCGGAACAGCTCCAGGATCCGGGCGTTGATCCACGCCGCGCTGATCTCCGGATCCCGTTCGGGCTGCCCCAGGTCGTCGTGCAGGATGCGCATCGACTCGGCCATGGCGGTGCCGATGATCGACTGGCGGGCGTCGACGGAGAGTTCCCCGCCGTACTCCTTCGCGAGTTCCTGCAACGCGACGTCCCACAGCTTCTCGCTGTCGACCAACGTGCCGTCCATGTCGAAGAGCACAGCGGCGGGGTGATGGCTGCTCAGCGGAACCTCCAGGGTCGTGACCGACACCGGCGATCCTGCCAGCAGCCGCAGGGGCCGGTGGCGGCAACGGGCGTCAGGGTGATCCGGGCAACCCCGTTCAGCCCAGGTCGCACTCCTTCAGGGAACCCTCGTAACCCCGGAAGAACCTGTCGGTGCGCTGCTCGGCGGTGCCGTGCGCCCCTTCGGCGAACCACGGCTGGTCCGGGTCGTCGCCGACCGCCGCCACCCCCTCCCGGAACTCGTCCAGGTCGCCCTCGGCGAGGGTCAGGGTCCCCGAGCGCACCGAGTCGCCGAGGTACGCCCCGGCCATGCAGTCGGCCTGCAACTCCTGCTGGATGGTGAAGCTGTAGTTGATGCCCAGCCGCACCTGGATGGCGTGCGCGTACTCGTGCCCGAGCAGGTAGAACACGAACGCGTCACCGACCTCGCGGAACGCCGCCACCGACCAGGCGACGTCGTACGCGATGAAGTCGCCCTGCGAGCAGTAGACGGCGTTGTTGCGGGGCAACGCCTGTCCGCCGCAGGACACCTCGCCGTCACGCTGGTACGGGATGATCCGCCGGATGGGTCGGAACCGCTGCCCGGATTCCTTGAACTGGGCCGCCCAGTACCGCTCGGCGATCGCCTGCGCGTCGGCGACGTCCAGCTCGAACTCGGCGACGCTGGTGGTGCTGTCGGCCCGGGTGGTGCCCGGTCCCGGTGACGCTGCCGGCGGGTTCGCCCCGGGGCGCTCGGCCTCCGGCTCGGCCAGCCCACCGCCCGCGCAGGCGAGGGAGACGAGGGCGGCGATCAGCAGACCCGCCACCGGGCCCCGCGCGTCGCGTCCGAACCGTGCCCCCACTGTGCCTCCCCAGACATCGGTGCTCGCGCTGCGATGTACCCCGACGATACGACCGCCACGCCCATCACCGGTTCTACGCAGGGTGGGGACGGACGGTTCACGTCGATCAGCTCGGTGCTGTTCTGTCGGCGCCGGGGGCGGCGGGTATGCGCGGGCAGGGGCATCGGGTTTACGTGGCACAGGGCGGCGGGTTTGCTCGGCAGTTGCGCGACGACGAGGTGCCGCCTCGGGTGGTGGCCGGGTACGCGCCCGTGCTGCTCGTGTGGTCGTCGCTGTGGCCGCACCGACCGTTGGACCGGATCCGCTTCGACCTGACGGCCGGGCAGCCCGGCGGGGACTGCGCGCTGCGCTGGACGCTCACCACCGACGGCGACCTACCAAGCGAGAGCACCCTCGGGCACTTACGCCACCGCCTCAACTACCTGATCAGCGACCGGCTCCGCCGCTCGTACGGCCAGTAGCGTCGCTCAACCGCTCGACTCCCGACCGCGATGCCAGGTGTCACCCTGGTCACCGTGCCGCTCGGCCTCGTACCTGTGCTGCCGACTCCGAGCCTCCCGCCCAGCCGCCGGATCGCCCCCGACGTCCGCTCGCCCCCGCCGAGCCACCACGCCGTACGCCACCCCCGCCGCGACGACGAAACCCCCGACCACCACCCACACCACAGTCATGCCGCCAACCTAAGCCCCGCCCACCACCACCCCCGAACCCCGGTGATCATGAAGTTAGCGTCAACCCGCTCGGCGTGTCGTGACGCTAACTTCATGATCACCGATTCGGGTTGGGCTGGTGTGTCCGGAGGGCGGGGTTGGGTTCGACGTTTCGGTGGGTGCCGGGGTGGTGCCTCGCGGAGGAGGGGGAGAGATCGTGAAGTACATGATTTTGCTCTACGGGTCGCAGCAGGACTACGACGTGCTGTCGGGGCGGGCTTCGGACCGGCCGGCGATGTCGGCCGAGCAGATCGCGGCGATGCACCAGCACATGGAGACCTTTCACCAGGCGCTGGCCGAGTCCGGGGAGTTGGTCGACGCCCGAGGCCTGAGCGAGCCGGTGCACGCCCGCCGCGTCCAGGTGCGCGAGGGGGCACCAGTGGTCACCGACGGCCCGTACCCGGAGACGCAGGAGGTCCTCGCCGGTTACACCATCGTGGAGTGCGCCAGCTTCGACCGGGCCACCGAGATCGCCGCCGGCCTGGTCGACCCGGACGCCCCCGGTGGGTACGTGGACGTGCGCCCGGTGCTCGACGGTGTCGAGGACCTGGCCGGCTGACCCGGTGCCGGAGACTCCCGCCGAGGGCCTGCTGCGCGAACTGGCGCCGCAGGTCCTCGGCGCGCTGGTCCGCCGCTACGGGCACTTCGACACGGCCGAGGACGCGGTGCAGGAGGCGTTGATCGCCGCCGCGCACGGTTGGCCGCGCGACGGCGTACCGGAGAATCCGCGTGGCTGGCTGATCACCGTGGCGTCCCGCCGGCTGACCGACCTGCTGCGTCGCGAACAGGCCCGGATGCGACGGGAGGACACGGTGGCCCGGTGGGTGCTGCCGGAGCAGTGGAGCGCCCCCGCCGCCGACCGTCCGCAGGCGGACGCCGACGACACGCTCATCCTGTTGTTCCTGTGCTGCCACCCGGCGCTGTCGGCGGCGTCGCAGATCGCGCTCACCCTGCGGGCGGTGGGCGGGCTCAGCACCGCCGAGGTGGCGCGCGCGTTCCTGGTCCCGGAGGCGACAATGGCCCGGCGGATCAGTCGGGGTAAGCAGCGGATCCGTGACAGTGGGCTGCGGTTCGCGCCGCCCACCGGCCCGGAGCGCGCCGACCGGCTCGCCGCCGTGCTGCACGTCCTCTACCTGATCTTCACGGAGGGGTACGCCCGCACCGCCGGGCCCGGTCTGCTGCGCGCCGACCTGACCGCCGAGGCGATCCGGCTGACCCGGCTGGTGCGCCGGCTGGTGCCCGAGGACCCCGAGGTCACCGGGCTGCTCGCGTTGATGCTGCTCACCGACGCCCGCGCGCCGGCGCGGATCGGCCCGCACGGTGAGCTGGTGCCGATGGCCGAGCAGGACCGCTCCCGGTGGCGGGCCGACCAGATCGCCGAAGGGGTCGAGCTGATCACCGGGGCACTGCCGCGCGGGGTGGTCGGGGCGTACCAGCTCCAGGCGGCCATCGCGGCCGTGCACGACGAGGCGCCCAGCGCGGCGGCCACCGACTGGGCGCAGATCACCGCGCTGTACGAGGTGCTTCTCGGGATGTCCGACAACCCGGTGGTGGCGCTCAACCACGCGGTGGCGGTGGCCATGAGCCGGGGCGCGCCGGCCGGCTTGGCGCTGCTCGCCGCCCGGGGCCCCGACCCCCGGCGCGCCGGCCACCCCCCACTGCCGGCCCCGCGCGCCCCCCGCGGGGGGCGGGCGGGGGTACGGGGCGCCGCCGG
>NZ_JBEZEH010000332.1:0-4068 GCF_040648775.1 Micromonospora sp. NPDC049089 | reverse complement strand
CCGGGTGGACGTCTCCCCCCGGCAGCGCGGAACGGTCGCGGTACGTCTTCCGGGACGGCCGTGGTCCGGCCGGCGACCAGCCGCCGAACGACTGGCAGAGCGTCTTCGGTGGTCCGGCCTGGACCCGGACGGTCGACGCCGACGGACAGCCCGGCCAGTGGTACCTGCACCTGTTCGACACCGGGCAGCCGGACCTCAACTGGGACAACCCGGAGGTGCACGCGGAGTTCCTGGACGTACTGCGCTTCTGGTTGGACCGCGGCGTGGACGGCTTCCGGGTCGACGTCGCGCACGGCCTCATCAAGCAGGCCGACCTGGCCGACTGGCAGGAGCCGCAGGAGATCCTCTCCGGCAACGAGATCGACAAGCCCCGCCCGCCGATGTGGGACCAGGACGGCGTGCACGAGATCTACCGGCAGTGGCGGCAGGTGTTGGACAGCTACCCCGGCGAGCGGGTGCTGGTCGCCGAGGCATGGGTGGAACCGGCCGAGCGGCTGGCCCGCTACGTTCGCCCGGACGAGATGCACCAGGCGTTCAACTTCGAGTACCTGCTCGCCGCGTGGAGCGCACCGGCCCAGTACGCGGTGATCACCCGTTCGTTGGAGGCGACCGACTCGGTCGGCGCACCGACGACCTGGGTGCTGTCCAACCACGACGTGGTGCGGCACGCCTCCCGGCTCGGTCTGCCGATCGGCACCGTACGCCCCAACGGCATCGGCATCGGCGACCCGCAGCCGGACGCCGCACTCGGTCTGCGCCGGGCCCGGGCGGCCACCCTGCTGATGCTGGCGCTGCCCGGCTCCGCGTACCTCTACCAGGGTGAGGAGCTGGGGCTGCCCGAGCACACCACCCTGCCCGACGAGGCCCGGCAGGACCCGACCTGGGCACGCAGCGGGCACACCCAACGCGGCCGGGACGGCTGCCGGGTGCCGATCCCGTGGGAGGCCGACGCCCCGTCGTACGGCTTCGGGCCGACCGACGCGAGCTGGTTGCCGCAGCCCGCGCTCTGGGCGGAGTACGCGCTGGACCGCCAGCGCGACGTGCCCGGTTCGACGTACGAGCTGTACCGCACGGCATTGCGGTTGCGTCGCGCCCACGGGCTGGGTCGCGGGACCCTGGAGTGGTTGTCCTCGGGTGACGAGGTGCTGAGCTTCCGCAACGGTGAGCTGACCGTGCTGACCAACTTCGGTGCCGCCCCGGTGCCGGTGCCGGCCAACGCCGAGGTGCTCGCCGCCAGCGCGCCCCTGGACGACGACGGTGCGCTCCCGGCCGACGTCACCGTCTGGCTGCGAGGCTGATCCGCACGCCGTGAGGGGCCAAGATCCGCGCAACATCAGGGATGTTGGCCCCTCACGCTCGCCCAAGGCAGCACTTTCCCTGATGTTGCGCGGATCAGGGAGAGTAGGTCGGCGGTCAGAGGCGGTCGGCCCGGGTGTGCAGCAGGTCGCGCACGTTGTCGATGTCCGCCGGTGAGGTTCGCGAGGCGAGCCAGTACATGACCCCCGTCGGGATGAAGAAGAGCTGGAACGCGGCCAGCCCGACGGCGAAGTTCAGCGGTGGCGGGAACGCCGCTCGCAGCGCCTGGAAGGCCACCCCGACCAGCCCGTTCCCGGCGGCGCGACCGACCCCGTTCACCAGGTTGCCCAGGCTGTAGACAGTGCCCCGGTGCTCCGGTGGGTTGACGTCGGCGATCAACGCGAACCAGTTCGGCGAGTTGGCCGACGTCAACGCGAGCGCCACGACGGCGGTGAGCAGGCTCAGCCCTACCGACGGCTCGGTGAACACACTGGCCAGTACCGCACCCACCACCGCGCCGCCGCTCGCGCCGTCCGGCACGTCGATGGTCACCGGCACGAAGAACAACACCAGGTAGAACGGCAGCGCGGCGAGGATGCCGATCGAGGCGACGAGTGCCCGACCTCGCGGGGTACGCCGTTGCACGGCGTCACCGATCAACCCGCCCACGATGGACAGCACCCCACCGAGCTGGAACAGGGTGGCGAAGACGCTGCCCACCACCACAGCTGTCGACGTGGAGTAGCCCTGGGCCTCGGCCCGTTCGGCGAACAGCACCGGCAGCCAGACCAACGAGCCGAACGCGGCCTGCGCGGTCAGGCCCTGCAGGATCAGCCACCGGTTGGTCCGCCGGGCCAGGATGCGCGGCAGGTCGGCGCGGCTGATCCGGTAGTCGTACTCGGCGCCGGCGTCCAACCTGCCGGCCAGTTCCGGCTCACTCTGGCCACGCCGAACGTCGTACGTGAACAGGTAGGCCACCGTGGCGACGAGGCCGACGCCGGTCAACAGCAGGAACGGCCGACGCCAGTCGGCAGCCCCGAGCAGCCCGCCGAGGAGAGTGCCCGCGAGGGTGCCGACCCCCTGGGAGAGCCCCCAGAAGCTCATCACCAGCCCGCGTCGGGTCGGCGAGATCAGGTCGGTCACCACGGAGAAGCCCACCGAGCCGACCGCGCCGAGACCGACCGCCGCGACCAGTTGCGCGGCCAGGAACGTCAGGTAGCCGCCGGCGAGCGCGCTGCCGCCGGTGCCCGCCGCCCAGAGCAGGGTGCCCACCATGAGCAGCGGTTTACGGTTGGTGTGGTCACCGACGTACGCCCAGCCGACCGCCGCGACCGCGCTGACCAGGAAACTGACCGCGGTGACCACGCCGAGCAGCCGACCGGACACGTCGAACGCGTCGGAGATCGGGCCGTACAGCGGGGGGACCAGCCCGATCGCCACGTTGTCCAGCGAGGCGAGCAGCACGAACACCACCACGCTGTACAACCGGTGCGCCCGCCCACCGCCCCGACCATGCGGGCGCAGGCCGGGCCCGCCACTGGTCACCGTCATGACCGGCAGCCAACCAGACCGCGTGCAGGAGGTCGTCACGCGGGTGGGTGCCGGTCACCGTCGACCGGCACCCACCCGCGCGTCGATCCCGACGGTCAGCGCCGGTCGAGCACCAACCCGCGGGCCGCGGCGTACTGGTCGCGCACCGCGGGGACAGCCGCCGCGGCGTACTCCTCGGTGCCCTCGACCGCCCAGACCGGCGGCGCGTCGCCGCCCAGGGCGACCCAGGCGGCCTGGCGGGCGGCACCGTCGGCGACGTACTCCCCGGCCGGCGGGACGACGACCGGGCAGCCGAAGACCTGCGGGGCGATCTGCCGCACCGCAGCCGACCGGGCCCCACCGCCGATCAGGATGACCCGGCGAGCGGTCGCGCCCTGCGCGGTCAGCGCGTCCAACCCGTCGGCGAGCGCGCAGAGCATGCCCTCCACGGCGGCCCGCGCCAGGTGCGCGGGGGTCGATGTACGCAGGGTCAGGCCGTGCACCGCACCGGTGGCGAGCGGTCGGTTCGGCGTCCGCTCACCCTCCAGGTAGGGCACCATGACCAGCCCGTCCGCCCCGGCTGGCGCGGAGAGCGCCAGCTCGGCCAGCTCGTCCAGGGTGACGCCAAGCATCGCCGCGGCGGCGTCCAGCACCCGGGCCGCGTTGAGCGTGGCGACCAGCGGCAGGAAGCGACCGGACGCGTCGGCGAAGCCCGCCACCGCACCACTCTCGTCAGCGGCGGGGACGTCGGCGACGCTGAACACGGTGCCGGAGGTGCCGATCGAGACGATCACGTCACCGGGCCCGGCACCGACACCGAGCGCGGCGGCGGCGTTGTCCCCGGTGCCCGCACCGAGCAGGGCCCCGCCCGGCCCACCCAGTACGTCGGACAGCTTTCCCGCCGAATCCGCCGGACCGAGCACCTCGGGCAGCATCAACCGCCGGCCGAAGCCCCGCTCCAGCAGGTCCAGCCGGTACTGCCCGGTGGCCGGCGACCAGTAGCTGGTGCCGCTGGCATCGCCCCGGTCGGTCCGCAGCGCGTCCAGCCCCGGTGCTCCGGCGAGCCGCCAGGTCAGCCAGTCGTGCGGCAGGCAGACGGCCGCCACCTGGGCTGCCCGCTCCGGCTCGTGCGTGGCCAGCCAGCGCAGCTTGGTGAGGGTGAAGCTGGCCACCGGAACGCTGCCAGTGGCCTCCGCCCAGAACCTCTTCCCGGCCGAGCCGCCGGCCGCCCCCCCGGGTTGT
>NZ_JBEZEH010000331.1:0-4087 GCF_040648775.1 Micromonospora sp. NPDC049089 | reverse complement strand
TTTTTGTGTTTGTGTTGTTGTGGGGGGGGGGGGGGGGGGGGGGGCCCCCCCCCCCCCCCCCCCCGACCGCTCACCTCAGACCTCTTCGACCGAGCTCGGCTCGCGCCGGGACAGGTCGATGCCCAGCTCCTCAGCGGCCCGGAACACCTCGTCGTCGGTCTCGCGCATTTCCAGGGCCACACCGTCGCTGGAGAGCACCTCAACGTTGAGGCACAGCGACTGCAGCTCCTTGAGCAGCACCTTGAACGACTCCGGGATGCCCGGCTCCGGGATGTTCTCGCCCTTGACGATGGCCTCGTAGACCTTCACTCGGCCGAGCACGTCGTCGGACTTGATCGTGAGTAGCTCCTGCAGGGCGTAGGCAGCGCCGTACGCCTGCATCGCCCAGCACTCCATCTCACCGAAACGCTGACCACCGAACTGCGCCTTACCACCCAGCGGCTGCTGCGTGATCATCGAGTACGGGCCGGTCGAACGAGCGTGGATCTTGTCGTCGACCAGGTGGTTGAGCTTCAGGATGTAGACGTAGCCGACCGCGATCGGGTCCGGAAGAGGCTCACCGGAACGACCGTCGAAGAGCTGCGCCTTGCCGGTACGACCGATCAGCTGCTTGCCGTCCCGGTTGGGCAGGGTCGACTCGAGCAGACCGGAGATCTCCTCCTCGCGGGCACCGTCGAAGACCGGGGTGGCCACGTTGGTGTCACCCTCGGACTCGTGCGCGTCGATCGAGCGGAGCTGGCGCTTCCACTCGGCGTCGTCGCCCTCGACCTTCCAACCGGTCTTGGCGACCCAACCGAGGTGGGTCTCCAGCACCTGGCCGATGTTCATCCGGCTCGGCACACCGAGCGGGTTGAGCACGATGTCGACCGGGGTGCCGTCCTCGAGGAACGGCATGTCCTCGACCGGCAGGATCTTCGAGATGACGCCCTTGTTGCCGTGCCGGCCGGCGAGCTTGTCGCCGTCCTGGATCTTGCGCTTCTGGGCGACGTAGACCCGGACCAGCTCGTTGACGCCCGGCGGCAACTCGTCGCCGTCCTCGCGGGAGAACGTGCGCACACCGATGACCGTGCCGGTCTCGCCGTGCGGCACCTTCAGCGAGGTGTCCCGAACCTCACGCGCCTTCTCACCGAAGATCGCGCGGAGCAGGCGCTCCTCCGGGGTCAGCTCGGTCTCACCCTTGGGCGTGACCTTGCCGACCAGGATGTCACCGGGGACTACCTCGGCGCCGATCCGGATGATGCCGCGCTCGTCGAGGTCAGCGAGCATTTCCTCGCTGACGTTCGGGATGTCGCGGGTGATCTCCTCCGGGCCGAGCTTGGTGTCCCGAGCGTCGACCTCGTGCTCCTCGATGTGAATCGAGGTGAGCACGTCCTGCTGCACGAGGCGCTGCGACAGGATGATCGCGTCCTCGTAGTTGTGGCCCTCCCAGCACATGAACGCCACCAGCAGGTTGCGTCCGAGTGCCATCTCGCCCTCGTCGGTGCACGGACCGTCGGCGATGACCTGACCGGCCTCGACGCGGTCGCCCTCGAAGACGACCGGCTTCTGGTTGACGCAGGAGCCGGCGTTGGAGCGGCGGAACTTGTGCAGCAGGTACGTCCGGCGGTGGCCGTCATCCTGGTGGATGGTGACGTAGTCGGCGCAGAGATCCTCGATCACACCGCCGACCTCGGCGACCACCACGTCGCCAGCGTCGACAGCGGCCCGGTACTCCATGCCCGTGCCCACGAGCGGCGCCTCGGCCTTGACCAGCGGCACCGCCTGGCGCTGCATGTTCGCGCCCATCAGTGCCCGGTTGGCGTCGTCGTGCTCGAGGAACGGGATCATGGCGGTCGCGACCGAGGTCATCTGCCGGGGCGAGACGTCCATGTAGTCGACGGCGCCGGGGACGACGTCCTCGGTCTCGCCGCCCTTACGACGGCAGAGCACCCGGTCCTCGGCGAACGTGCCGTCAGCCTTCAGGCGCGCGTTGGCCTGGGCCTTGACGAACCGGTCCTCCTCGTCCGCGGTCAGGTAGTCGATCTGGTCGGTGACCCGACCCTCGACGACCTTCCGGTACGGCGTCTCGATGAAGCCGAACGGGTTGACCCGGGCGAAGGTGGACAGCGCGCCGATCAGGCCGATGTTCGGGCCTTCCGGCGTCTCGATCGGGCACATCCGGCCGTAGTGGGACGGGTGCACGTCGCGGACCTCGAAGCCGGCCCGCTCCCGGGACAGACCACCCGGGCCGAGCGCGCTCAGCCGACGCCGGTGGGTCAGGCCCGCCAGCGGGTTGGTCTGGTCCATGAACTGGGACAGCTGGGACGTCCCGAAGAACTCCTTGATCGCCGCCACCACCGGGCGGATGTTGATCAGGGTCTGCGGGGTGATCGCCTCGACGTCCTGCGTGGTCATCCGCTCGCGGACGACCCGCTCCATCCGGGACAGGCCGACCCGAACCTGGTTCTGGATCAGCTCACCCACGGTACGGAGGCGCCGGTTGCCGAAGTGGTCGATGTCGTCGGCCTCGTAGCCGTCCTCACCGGCGTGCAGCCGGCACAGGTACTCCACGGTGGCGACGATGTCGTCCTCGGTCAGCGTGCCGGTGGTGATCGGCACGTCGACTTCCAGCTTCTTGTTGAACTTGTAGCGCCCGACCTTGGCGACGTCGTACCTCTTCGGGTTGAAGAAGAGGTTGTCGAGCAGGGTCTGGGCGTTCTCGCGCGTCGGCGGCTCGCCAGGGCGCAGCTTGCGGTAGATATCGAGCAGAGCCTCGTCGGCGCCGGCGATGTGGTCCTTCTCGAGCGTGGTCATCATCAGCTCGGACCAGCCGAACTTCTCACGAATTCGCTCGGCCGACCATCCGATGGCCTTGAGCAGGACGGTGACGGCCTGCCGACGCTTACGGTCGATGCGCACACCGACCGTGTCGCGCTTATCGATGTCGAACTCCAGCCAGGCACCCCGACTCGGGATGACCTTGACGCTGGAGAGGTCGCGGTCGGAGGTCTTGTCCGGCTGCTTGTCGAAGTACACGCCCGGAGACCGGACGAGCTGGCTGACCACGACGCGCTCGGTGCCGTTGATGACGAAGGTGCCCTTGGGCGTCATCATCGGGAAGTCACCCATGAACACCGTCTGGCTCTTGATCTCGCCAGTGGTGTTGTTGGTGAACTCCGCGGTCACGAAGAGCGGAGCGCAGTAGGTCAGGTCCTTCTCCTTGCACTCCTCGATCGAGGCCTTGACCTCGTCGAAGCGCGGCGCTGAGAAGGAGAGCGACATGGTGCCGGAGAAGTCCTCAATGGGACTGATCTCTTCAAGGATCTCCGCGAGACCCGATCGTGCGTGCGGGTCGTCCGCCGACCGGCCCTGCCAAGCCTCGTTGCCGACGAGCCAGTCGAAAGACTCGTTCTGAATGGCAAGGAGGTTGGGGACCTCGAGGTGTTCGGTGATCCTGCCGAATGAAACTCGGCGGGGAGCGAATGCGCTCGACGTACGACTGGTCTTCGCAGGGCGGGAAGCTGCCAAGATGCGTCCTTCCGAGGACCGGTGCTGCAGAACGGCTGGTACGCGTGCACTCCAATGACCCCACCAGAAATATCCGTAAACGGACATTTCCGAGCAGGGGTCAAGTCGGAAGGCAGCGCAAACTAGCAGTGTAGCCGAGAGGCTAACCGCTGTCCAGCCCACCCCGCAGGTTGTTTGCGGAGCGCGCCTCGGCCCCCGTCAACCGGGGTCTGCCGGGCCGCTCAGAACGCAACTCCCCACTGGGCCGCTCGGGTTACAGCGGCCGATGGTGCCGTCGCTGTCATACCCACGTCGTGGCCGTCGCAAGCGCGGTGTCTTGCTGGTGTCAGCGTGCCTGGCAGCCCCGGGCCGCGTCAAGGGCCGGTATCCGGGTTGTCCCTTGTTTCCCACTGGAGGGCGACCCGCCACGCTCGTTCGGGTCAAGGGTACCCACGGTCGGAGCCCAGCTCAGGACCGGTCGCAGCCAGATCCACACATACGGCGGGCGGCTACGGCAACGAGGTGCTCACCTACGACCCGGATGAGGGCGCGACAACCCGGGATCGGGTCGCGTATGTGCGTCCAGCGCCGGCGAGCGAGG
>NZ_JBEZEH010000330.1:0-4116 GCF_040648775.1 Micromonospora sp. NPDC049089 | reverse complement strand
GAGACGGCACCGGACCCGTCCGTCTCCGCGGGCGCGTTCGCGCCACCGCCGGAAAGGTTGCCCATGACCAGTGATCAGCGGAAGCGGCAGTGGCCGCGACTGACCCGCCGGCAGACGTTGACCGCCGCGGCGAGCGCCACCCTCGGCGCCGCCGCGCTCACCGTGCCGGGCCTGTCGGCCGCGCAGAACGCCCCCGGAGCGGCCGGACGTGCCGACGAACCGATCGTCGTGCACCTGCGTGACGCCGATTCCGGAACGATGGACGTCTTCGTCGGCGAGACGCGCATCGAGGTACGCGACCGCAGCCTGGCGGACCGGCTGCGGCGCGCCGCCCGGCGCTGACCCGACCCTCCGCCCCGCCATCCTGTCCCCGCCCAGTGAGGTTGGTCCGTCATGTCTTCCCACCGCGAGGCCCCGGAGATAGCCAAGGATCCGGTCGCCGACAGCTCCGACCTGTACGCGTTCGTCAGCCCCGACAAACGCGACACGGTCACGTTGATCGCCAACTACGTGCCGTTGCAGCTCCCCTCCGGGGGCCCGAACTTCTTCGAGTTCGGCGACGACGTGCGCTACGAGATCCATATCGACAACGACGGTGACGGTCGCCCGGATGTCACCTACCGGTTCGAATTCACCACCGAGATCACCAACCCGAACAGTTTTCTCTACAACACCGGCCCGATCGATTCGCTGGACAGCAAGAACTGGAACCGGCGGCAGTTCTACAGCCTGACCCGGGTGGCCGACGGCCGCGAGCACCGGCTGGCCCACAAGCTGCAGTGCCCGCCGTGCAACGTCGGTCCGCTGTCCACGCCGAAGTACGCCGACCTGGTGCGGCAGGCCACCTACTCGCTCTCCACCGGGGAGCGGGTCTTCGCCGGGCAACGCGCCGACGGGTTCTTCGTCGACCTCGGGGCGATCTTCGACCTCGGCACGCTGCGGCCGTTCCAGCAACTGCACGTCGCGGGGAAGAAGATCTTCAAGGCCGAGGGGGAGCCGGTCAACGCCACCGACCGGATGAACGTGCACAGCATCGCCGTGCAGGTGCCGTTGGAGCGGGTGCGTCGGCGCGCCAACCGCTACGGTGCCGCGGATCGGGCCTCGGTGATCGGGGTGTGGACGTCGGCGTCGCGCCGGCAGGTGCGGGTGCTCGGCGACCGGGGCGCGGCGGACACCAGCACCGGCCCGTTCACCCAGGTCTCGCGGTTGGGGAACCCACTGTTCAACGAGGTCATCGTGCCGATGTCCAAGAAGGACCTGTGGAATTCGCTGCCGCCGTCGGAGGACAAGCGGTTCGCGCAGTTCGTCGAGCAGCCCGAGCTGGCCGCGTTGCTGCCGGCGCTCTACCCGGACGTCTTCCCCAACCTGGACAAGCTCACCAAGGCGAAGAAGGCCCGGGCCGACCTGGTGGCGATCCTGCTCACCGGCGTGCCGGCCGGGCTGATCGACGGCTTCACCAACACCACAGGCGACGTGCAGGCCGACATGCTGCGACTGAACACCGCGATCCCGCCGACCAGGCGCCCGGACCGGTTCGGGGTGCTCGGCGGCGACCTGGCCGGGTTCCCGAACGGGCGGCGGGTCGGCGACGACGTGGTCAGCATCGCCCTGCGGGCCATCGCCGGGGTCACCGTCCCGTTGGTGGACAAGACATTCCGCCCGGACGCGGCGGCCGCCGCGGTCACCCCGGGGCTGAGCGCCGCCGACGTGACAGCGCCGTTCCTCGGAAACTTCCCCTACCTGGGTACGCCGTACGACGGGTTCAACAACCCGTCGGCGGCGTCCTGACCGGGGCGGGGAGCGCGGATGCACGAGCACGCGTACGGGCCGACGGAGACGGGGACCGTCGTCCTCGATCTGGGCGGTGAGACCGGTGCCCTGATCGTCTACACGGGTCGGGATCTGCACGGCCGGGAGATCGAGATCAGCCGCGACGACGACCGGCGGGTCCACTCGGCGGTGCGTGAGCGCCTGGTGCGCGACGGCTCGTTCCACAGCGCGGTCTATCCCGATCTGCCGAGCGGGATCTATACCGTCTGGTGGGATGATCATACGTCTGCCGGCACCATCACTGTCCATGGTGGAGCGGTGGCCGAGTTTGTCTGGCCGAGCAGCGGTTTTGGGGCCGCCGGCTGACCTCGACGCACCTGTTTCACCCCAGCGCCCCGTCCACATTGTGGACGGGGCGCGAGTGCTGTCCGCAGCTCGACGGGCGGTCTGCGCCGCACCGCGTTAACCTGTCCCCCATTCAAGATCAGCTTAGGGGTGACGGTCTCTGGTGCCGGCCGCTCAGCGACTCGTCGGAGAAGCGCCACGGCAGAAAAGTCGGGCAACTCGCCGGAGAGGGCGTTACTCGGCCGGGGTCTGAATCGATAGGGCAGGTTGCGAGGCTGGACGGCCCGAGTGGCCGACCGGGGGTGTCGGGAGGGCGACTCCATTATCAAGTTTGGCTTGACGGCGCACGCATTACACGCGTGTAATTTGAATGGGGTTGTTCGCGCGGAACGCAACAAAACGGGACGGGATGGACAAGCACGCCTTTCGCGTGGGGGGTTGCAGCGGCGATGACGCCGGTGCGCGACAAGGAGGCATTTGATGGACGGCCAGCTTGAGGTGGCCGACCTGCTCGGAAACGCGCCGGAGTGGCAGGAGCGGGCGTTGTGCTCGCAGACCGACCCCGAGGCGTTCTTTCCCGAGAAGGGCGGCTCGACCCGCGAGGCGAAGCGGATCTGCTCGCGTTGCGAGGTCAAGACCGAGTGCCTCGAATACGCACTGGGTCACGACGAGCGGTTTGGCATCTGGGGTGGGCTCTCCGAGCGGGAGCGGCGCAAGTTGAAGCGGCGGGCCGCCTGAGCGGTGCGCGGGGCTGCCTGCGCGTTGTGAGAGGCCTGCGTGGTTCGAGGGGCCGCCTGCGGTGATTCGGGAGTCGAGGCGAAGGTTGCCTCAGCGGTGTGAGGGGCGGGGCCGCCGGGGGGCGGCCTGAGGTCGGGGCGGCGGGGGCCGCCCGACCGTCCGCTTCCCGCGCGGTCGGCCCGTCGGGCTCGGCTCAGGCGAGCTCGTCCGGATCCACCCCGAGAAGGTTCGCCACCTGTTCGATGATCACGTCATGGACGAGATCGGCGAGGTCCTCACGGTCCATCGCCCGGAACTCCAGGGGCCGCCGGTACAGCACGATCCGCGGCGGCACCTCCTGCCGGCCCGGGCGGCCGGGCAGCAGCCGGGCCAACGGGACCTCGCCGTCCTCCAGCACATCCGAGTCGTAGACGTTCAAGTCCGGCGGGACGTCCTCGACAGCGAACTCGACCCCGGCCAGCTCCTTGGCGAACCGACGCTCCAGCGTCTCGACGGTGTCCAGGACCAGGTCGTCGAAGACCTCGGCCTTGGTCCGCGCCAGCGGCACAGTGGCCGGAACCAGCCGCCCGCGCAGGCCGCGCCCGTGCCGGTCACGATGCCCACGCCGGCCAGAGGCGGGGCGGCGGTGTTCCGGGCTCGTCATGAGGCAAAGGGTAGCGCCCGTGTCGGGCTGGTCAGCGGCAGCGCCGCTCCCGTGGCGCGGCGCGCCGAGAACGTTCGACTGTGATCACCATGACGGGCGTGTCGCAACGCGAAGCGATGCGCCGGACCCGGTAATGGAGATACCCTGCCGCACGTGAGGTCACCACGGCGCTGCTCCCGTAACGGCTGCCCCCGGCAAGCGGTCGCCACATTGACCTATGTCTACAACGAGTCGACAGCGGTAGTGGGGCCGCTGGCGGCATTCGCCGAGCCGCACACGTACGACCTGTGCGAGCCGCACGCCCGCAGCCTGACCGCGCCGCGGGGCTGGGACGTCGTCCGGCACGAGGGCGAGTTCGAACCGCCGCCGCCCACCACGGACGACCTGGTCGCGCTGGCCGAAGCGGTCCGCGAAGCCGCTCGCCCGGCCCCCCGCCCCCCGGAACCGGACCAGAACCGTCCCGAGAACCCCCACCAGACCGGCCGCCGGGGCCACCTCCGCGTAATCCCCCCCAACCACTAAAACCCGCGCCCCAGAGGCCCGCCGCGCCCAACGGCCCGGCCCGGCCCGGCCCGGCCCGGCCCGCCGCCCTCCTTCCGGCGTTGATCATGAAGTTATTG
>NZ_JBEZEH010000329.1:0-4158 GCF_040648775.1 Micromonospora sp. NPDC049089 | reverse complement strand
GGGTGCGGCCGGGCGGGCGAGGATCTGCACGCAGGCGTACTCGCGGGGTGTGAGCTGCGCGCCGGCGGCCATCAGCGGGCGCAGCGGGTCGGTGTCGTGGTCGGTGGCCAGCGGCAGCCACTCCGCGTACACGGGCAGCAGGTGCCCACCCGCCGCGGGATGGGCGTCCAGGGGGATCGGCGGTGCCGGGTTGTCGTCGGTGGTGGTGGCCGAGCTGGGCCACGCCGCCCGCACCGCGGCCTCGACCGCCCCCGCAGGGACGGTGCCGGGAACCCAGATCGAGATAAGTAGTTGCCGGCCGCACCACGTGTACTGCCACACAACGTGTGGGGCGCCGTGGAGCAGGCGCCGCCGCCGTGACGGGGTCAGCACGCCGGCCAGGTTCGCCCACAACGCTGGCGCGCTGTTCGGGTCGACCTCTGGCGGCGGTGCGATCGTCACGAGGCGCGCGCCGCGGGCGTGGTGGCGGTGCCGCCCGATCTCGACCAGGTTGCGGGCCGCGATCCACACGATCAGCCCGCCGGCGGCGACAGCCGCCAGCCACGGCCGCTGTGTGGCCCACACGGCGGCGTCGAGCAGCACGGCTGCCGCTCCGGTAGGGGGCGGGATGGGACCGGCGCCTGGCCCGATGGTGGGGCTGGGCGCCGGTGACACGAGCGTTGAGCTGAGGGCCTCGGTCGGCGGTGTCACAGATCACCCTCCTCGTCGAGGTCGGCCAGTTCGACCGGATCAGTGGTGCACAGGGCGTGCTCCGTGTCGGAGGAGATCGACTCGAAGCTGGTCCTGCTCGCTCCGGAGATCAGCAGCCCTTGGCCGCGGCGGGTCGAGAGCAGCAGCCGCCGTTCACCGTCGGTGAGCCCGAACGCCTCGCCGACGGCGTCGATGGCCTGCGGCGCCTGCCGCAGCAGCACCTGGGTGGAGGCGTTGGACACCACCGCCTTGCCGAGGTCGGTGCCCAGCACGTCGGCGGCGTCCTGGGTGATGACGGTCAGCCCGGCGTTGCGCTTGCGTGCCGCCTTCGACATGCGGAACAGGAAGCGGGCGCCTTCGCCGTCGCGCATCAGCAGCCACGCCTCGTCGACCACCACGAGCCGCCGCCGCGACGGGCGTTGTGGGGCGTCGACGGTGCGCCAGATCGAGTCCAGCGCGAGCAGGGTGCCGACGGTGCGCAGTTCGTCGGGCAGGTGCCGCAGCGACCACACGACCAGGTGTCCGACCGGGGTCTGGGTGGTGGGTGCGTCGAACAGGTCGGCGAAGCTGCCCTGCACCCACGGTGCGAGCCGGGCGGCCAGCGTCGCGGCGGCCGGGTCGCTGTCGGCGCGTAGCGTGGTGGCCAGGTCGCGCAGCAGCGGTGCGGGCCGGTGGTGCGTGGCCGGGTCGGCGGTGATCCCGGCGGAGCGGTAGACGGCGAGGATGGCCCGGTCCAGCGCGGCGCGCTCCGCCGGTGGCGGTTGCTGGCCGAGCAGCACGCTGATGAGCGTGTGCAGGAACAGAGCGCGGCGGGTCAGCGTGTCGGGACGCCGGTCGCCGACTGGCAGGTCCAGGGGGTTGATCTTCACGCCGGGCAGGCCCAACCGGACGATGCTGCCGCCGACCGCGTAGGCGAGTCGCAGGTACTCGTCCTCGGGGTCCACCACCGCGACCTGCACACCCTGGTAGAGGTTGCGCAGGACCTCCAGCTTCACGAAGTACGACTTCCCAGCCCCGGAGCGGGCCAGGACGATCGAGTTATGGTTCTCCTGCGTCCAGCGGTCCCACCAAACAATGCCGGCGCTGGCCGGGTTGATGCCGTAGAGGACACCGCCGGTGGCCGGCGTGTCGCCGGGCAGCGGTGCGGGCAGGTCCGGGCTCGACAAGGGAAAGGCGGCGGCGAGGGCCTGGGTGTCCATGGTGCGCAGCATCCGCAGCCCGTCCGTCGCGAGGGGGAGGGTGGTGGTCCAGCCGGGTAGCTGCCGCCAGGTCGCGGGCTGCACCTCCAGAAGGGTGGATGCGGCGGCGGCCCGGACCTGCGCGCACGCCTGCAGGAGTTCGTCTTCGGTGCGGGCGTGCACGGTCAAATAGAGGCCGACGCGGAACAGCTTCGCCGCGCCGCGGGCCAGTCGCTCGGCCAGGTCACCGGCGTCGTGTGCGGCGGCGTCGACGTAGGGGTCGGCGAGCTTGCCGTGCTCGGAGTCGGCCCGCCGGGAGGATTCCAGCCGTGCTCGTTGTTTGCGGAGCCGGTTGGCGGCGATCGGGGCCGGCAGCGGCTCGACGTGCAAGGCGAGGTCGAGCCGGCCCGGCCAGGACAGCAGCGGCTCCAGCCACGCCGGGCCGACCTCGGCCGGGTATCCGGTCACGACGAGGGTGGCGGCGAAGCCGTCGCCTACGCGCAGCCATCGCGGTGTGACCTCGACGGTGGCCGGCGCGACCGCTGGCGCCAGCGAGCCTGGCTGTGGCTGCGCCTTGTCGTCGCCGGACCGTCTCTTCCTGATCATCGTTGGCTCCTTGTCCTGTGGGTGGAGGCAGCGGCGGTGATGACGGCGTCGGGTGCGGCCAGGCGCCCCGGCTGCGGCGGCCGGTACGGGTCGGCGGCGCTGGCCAGGGCGGCGGTGACCGCCGAGGCGTCGAGCACCCGCGTGCTGACGCCGAGGCCGGCCAGCGCCCGCACCGTGTCGTCGGCTCGCCGCCGCGCGGCATGCGCGCGCTCGCCGGCGGCCGTGCGGGTGACGACCAGGACCTGCCGGCGCAGCGGGTCCCGGCGGGCGGCGAGGTCGCCGAGGAACTCGGCGTGGTCGGTGCACGCCGCGCGCAGCCGCGGATGCGGCTGGGCGTCCACGGCGGCGGCGAGGGCACGGCTGTGAGAGGTCAGGTCAACAGGTTGCGCGGACACGACGATCTGCGTCGGCGTCGACAGGCTGTTGAGCCACCGACCCCATCCCTCGATCAGGGCCGCCTGCTCGGCGGGTGTGCGCAGCGCGAGGTTCACCGTCGTGGTGCCGACGATCGCCGCCCGCGCGTCACCGAGCCTGATTTCCCCGTCGTCGTCGATGGCGTCGGCGGGCAGCCGCAACGGCGCCGGCAGCGGCACCCGGCCGCTCGTGGGCGTGTCGACCCAATCCGGCGACCCGGTATCCGCGGCGACGCTGGCGTTCGACAGTGACCGGGGAGTGCGGGTGTGGCGGATCGCGTGCAGCAGCCACACATCCATCGACAGGCCGTCGCGGCGGCCCAGCGCCAGGCCAATGACCAGCCCGCCGAGCACCACAACAGCACCGATGAACACCGGCACCGGCACAACGCCATGCAGTGTGCGCCACGCGGCGTAGACCAGCAGCGCACCGGCGGCGACGATCGCCAGCTGGTGAAACGTCAGCCCGTAGGCGACTTTGTCGGGGGCGTCGACGTCGGAGGGCATCCGTGCCCTCATTGGCGCTTCCGGATCAGGTCGGTTCATTTGATGGTCCTCCGAAGGGTGTTCAGGCCGGGGACGGTGCGGGCGAGCTGCTGCACCACGACGACGCGGACCACCGCGCCGAGCATCGTGCTCGTGCCGCGTCCGGTCTGGCCCGCCCAGCGGGCCAACAGTGTGGGGATCTTGACGGTGGTCCACAGCAGCACCACCACGACCAGGAGGTTCAGCGTGCCGCCCGGGTCGACGGGCAGCCCGAACACGGGCAGCATGGTCGCCGGGTCGAGCAGTGTCTGCTGCCCCGCGGTGAGGAAGAACGCCTGCGCCACGGGGATCGCCAGGCATCCGGCATAAGCGCGCCACCACAGCCGGGCGAGGCTGTCGGTCTGCGGCAGCGCGTGGCAGGCCAGCGCCAGCGGCGCGATGCTCGTCATCACCAACAGCGCCACGAACCGGCCGATCAGCTGAAACGCCGCCGTCACGACCAGGACGGTGATGAGCAGGATCAGGATGAGGAACAGCAGCGGGACGGTGCGGTCCTGTGCCGCCGCGAGGTGGGTGCGGATCGCGGTGAACGCGCCGTCGCCGTCGTAGCCGCCCTCGCTGATCGCCGCGGTCAGGGCGTTGGCGAGATCGATGAGCTGGTCGCAGGCTAACTGGGAGAAGTGCGCGGCGGTGAACCCGACGACCAGTCTCGGTAGGAGGTCCTTGGCCGTGTACCGGGACTGTTCGTCGCCGCCGGCGACCATGCCGAGCACGCCGGCGGCGAC
>NZ_JBEZEH010000328.1:0-4192 GCF_040648775.1 Micromonospora sp. NPDC049089 | reverse complement strand
CCGGCGGGACAGCAGAGAGGAACGGCATGCAGCGGTGGCGGGGCTACGACGCGGCGCCTGGCGGATGGGGACGCTCGGTGGTCACCATCGGCGTCTTCGACGGTGTGCACAAGGGGCACCAGGCGACCATCGGGCACGCCGTGGCCCGGGCCCGCGAGTTGGGCGTGCAGTCGGTGGTGGTCACCTTCGATCCGCACCCGGCCGAGGTGGTCCGCCCCGGTTCGCACCCGGCGGTGCTCACCGAGCCGGCCCGTAAGGCCGAGCTGATCGAGGCGCTCGGCGTGGACGTGCTCTGCGTGGTGCCGTTCACCCCGGAGTTCTCCCGGGTGCCGGCCGAGCAGTTCGTGCACGACGTCCTGGTCGAGCACCTGCACGCCGCGTTGGTGGTGGTCGGCGGCAACTTCCGCTTCGGGCACCGGGCCGCCGGCGACGTGGCGTTGTTGGAACGGCTGGGTCAGACGTTCGGCTTCGGCGTGGAGGGCGCCCCGCTGGTCGCCGAGGCCGGCACCGTCTTCTCCTCCACGTACATCCGGTCCTGCGTCGACGCGGGTGACGTGGGCGCGGCGGCCGGCGCGCTGGGCCGCCCACACCGGGTGGAGGGCGTCGTGGTCCGCGGCGACCAGCGGGGCCGGGAGCTGGGCTTCCCCACCGCCAACCTGCTCTGCCACCGGTACGCGGCGGTGCCCGCCGACGGCGTGTACGCGGCCCGGCTGATCCGCCGCGGTCAGCACGAGCCGCTGCTGGCGGCGGTGTCCGTGGGCACCAACCCGACCTTCTCCGGCCGGGAGCGACGGGTGGAGGCGTACGCGCTGGACTTCTCCGGCGACCTGTACGGCGAGCGGCTGGCCCTGGACTTCGTGGCGCACCTGCGGGGCCAGATCCGGTACGACTCGATCGAGCCGCTGATCGCCCAGATGAATCAGGACGTCGAGCGCACCCGGCGCGTACTGGCCTGATCGTGCCGGGGCGCCGGGCCGCCACCGAGGCCCTTCGCCGGGTGTTACCGGCGAGTGCTGGTAGTCTTGCCGGGACGTCGGGTGACCGGCGTGGGGCCTCGCGTGCCTGCTCGACGCCGCGGGTGCGAGGTACCGGTCCGTTCCCGGTCCATCGGGACGACGGACACCCACTTGATCAACCCATCGAAACAGGGAGAACATGGCGCTCGATCAGGAAGCCAAGGCCAGCATCCGCGCGGAGTACGCGACCGCCGAGGGCGACACCGGTTCGCCGGAGGTCCAGGTAGCGGTCCTCACCAAGCGGATCGCCGAGCTGACCGAGCACCTGAAGGTGCACAAGCACGACCACCACAGCCGCCGTGGGCTGCTGCTGCTGGTCGGCCGTCGCCGTCGGTTGCTCAACTACGTCCAGAAGAAGGACATTGCCCGCTACCGGTCGCTCATCGAGCGGCTCGGTCTGCGCCGGTGACGTGACGGGGGAGTGGCCGCTCGGCTACTCCCCCGTACCGCGTCCCACCTGAAGAAACACGGGCCGCGCGACCACCCGAGAGGGAGCCGGTCAGCGTACCGGTCTCCGGTAGTGGCCCCCGGGAACCCGGCATCATGCCGGCCACCCGGGCGCTTCGATCGAAGACCGGCCGGCTGAGCAGCTCCCCGATGTCGTGGGCCCACGACGCGAAGGAGCACGACAGCACATGACCGAGACCAAACTCGGCACCGAATCCCGCACCGCCGTGATCGACAACGGGTCCTTCGGCACCCGCGAGATCACCTTCTCCACCGGTCGGCTGGCTCGCCAGGCCGCCGGTTCCGTCATCGCCCAGCTGGGCGAGACGGTTGTTCTCTCCGCCACGACCGCCGGTAAGCACCCGAAGGAGCAGTTCGACTTCTTCCCGCTGACCGTCGACGTCGAGGAGCGGATGTACGCCGCGGGCCGCATCCCCGGCTCGTTCTTCCGCCGTGAGGGTCGGCCCAGCGAGGACGCGATCCTCACCTGCCGGCTGATCGACCGGCCGCTGCGCCCGTCCTTCGTCAAGGGCCTGCGCAACGAGGTCCAGGTCGTCGAGACCATCCTCGCGCTCGACCCGCAGCACCCGTACGACGTCGTGGCGATCAACGCCGCCTCGATGTCGACCAAGCTCTCCGGCCTGCCGTTCTCCGGCCCGATCGGTGCGACCCGCGTCGCCCACATCGACGGCCAGTGGGTCGCCTTCCCGACCCTTGAGGAGCTGGCTCGCGCCACCTTCGACATGGTCGTGGCTGGCCGCACGCTCGAGGACGGCGACGTCGCGATCATGATGGTCGAGGCCGAGGCCACCCCGAACGCCGTCGCCCTCATCTCGGCCGGTGCCACCGCCCCGACCGAGGAGGTCGTCGCCAGCGGCCTGGAGGCCGCCAAGCCGGCGATCCGCGAGCTGTGCCGCGCGCAGAGCGAGCTGGCCGAGGTCGCCGCCAAGCCGGTCACCGAGTTCCCGGTCTTCCTGGACTACCAGGACGACATCTACGACGCCGTCGCCGAGTTCGCTCGCGGTGACGTGGCCGAGGCGATCACCATCGCCGGTAAGGCCGACCGCGAGGAGGCCCTGGACCGGGTCAAGGCTCGGGTCGCCGAGGAGCTGGGCGCTCGGTTCGAGGGTCGGGAGAAGGAGCTCAGCGCTGCCTTCCGGTCGCTGACCAAGTCCGAGGTGCGCAACCGCGTGCTGCGCGAGCAGGTCCGCATGGACGGGCGTGGCCCGCGCGACATCCGGGCGCTGACCGCCGAGGTCGGCGTGCTGCCCCGGGTGCACGGTTCGGCGCTGTTCGAGCGGGGCGAGACCCAGATCCTGGGCGTCACCACGCTGAACATGCTCCGCATGGAGCAGATGGTGGACACGCTGTCCCCCGAGAACCGCAAGCGCTACATGCACAACTACAACTTCCCGCCGTACTCGACCGGTGAGACCGGCCGGGTCGGCTCGCCGAAGCGTCGCGAGATCGGCCACGGCGCCCTCGCCGAGCGCGCGCTGATCCCGGTGCTGCCGTCGCGCGAGGAGTTCCCGTACGCCATCCGGCAGGTGTCGGAGGCGCTCGGCTCCAACGGCTCCACCTCGATGGGTTCGGTCTGCGCGTCGACGCTGGGCCTGCTCTCCGCGGGTGTTCCGCTGAAGGCGCCGGTCGCCGGCATCGCGATGGGGCTCATCTCCGACGAGGTGGACGGCAAGACCCAGTACGTGACGCTGACCGACATCCTCGGTGCCGAGGACGCGTTCGGTGACATGGACTTCAAGGTCGCCGGCACGCCGGAATTCGTCACCGCGCTCCAGCTCGACACCAAGCTCAACGGCATCCCGTCGGACGTGCTGGCCGCCGCGTTGCAGCAGGCGAACGAGGCCCGGCAGATCATCCTCGGCGTCATGAAGGCGGCGATCGAGGCTCCGGCCGAGATGTCCGACTACGCGCCGCGGGTCACCACCGTCAAGATCCCGGTGGACAAGATCGGCATGGTGATCGGCCCGAAGGGGCAGACCATCAACGCGATTCAGGACGAGACCGGCGCCGAGATCTCCATCGAGGACGACGGCACGATCTACGTCGGCGCCACCAACGGCCCGTCGGCCCAGGCGGCCGTCGACCGGATCAACGGCATCGCCAACCCGACGCTGCCGAAGCAGGGCGAGCGGTTCCTCGGCACTGTGGTCAAGACCGCCGCGTTCGGCGCGTTCATCTCGCTCCTGCCGGGCCGTGACGGCCTGCTGCACATCTCCAAGGTGGGCGACGGCAAGCGGGTCGAGCGCGTCGAGGACTTCCTCAACGTCGGTGACCGGGTCGAGGTCGAGATCGCGGACATCGACGCCCGCGGCAAGATCTACCTCGACAAGGTCCGCCCGGAGGGCACCGAGGCTCCGGCCGCCGGTGAGGCCGCCGCTGGCGACCGGCCGGCTGGTCGGGACCGGGGCGACCGGGCTCCGCGTGACCGTGGCGACCGTGAGCGTGGCGGCGACCGTGGCGGGCGTGGCCCGGAGCGCGGCGGCGAGGGTGGCGGCGGCGAAGGTGGCGAGGGCGGCGAGCGTCCGCGTCGTCGGACCCGGCACAGCTGACCGTCGCACAACGCATCACCCACCCCTCGTCGAACCGGGAGCAAGTCGTGAGTCGGGCCATCAGCGCGCCGTTTCCACCGGATCGACGGGGGGTGGCCCACGGTATCGGAAGATCACACTTCTGAACTCCACACACCATATGGTGCAACTCGTAAGCCG
>NZ_JBEZEH010000327.1:0-4221 GCF_040648775.1 Micromonospora sp. NPDC049089 | reverse complement strand
GACGTAGCCGAGCCGGGCGGCGCCGCCGAGCCGGTGGGCGGACGTCGACGGTCACCCAACGCGGAACAGAAACGACTACGCCCGGAGGCGCGGCGCGTCGGCAGCCGGCTGGAACGGGCCGACCGCGTCGTCGTCGTCAAACGACTCCAGGTCGACCGGGGTGCCCACCTCGCTGACCATGACCACCCCGTCGAGTGGCTCCAACTCGGGGACGTCCAACGCGCCGAGCGAGCCGTCACCACTCTGCAGCAGCTCCAGCACGGCCTCGCCGACGCCCTCCACCGGCGCCGGCTCGTCGTCCTCCGGGGTGCCCTCGCGGCGGGCCGCCTCGGCCACCCGCAGCAGCGCGGCGACGCTCGGCACCCGGTAGTCGCGACGCTGACGCACCGAGATCACGCGGGGGTGCGGGTCGCTGGCCTCGGCACCCTCGCCGCCGCCGAAACGCTCGTCCGCCTCGTCCGGGTCGATCGAGTCGACATCCCAGGGCGTCACCTCGCCGAAGGCGTCGAGCAGTCGCTCGTCGTACGCGAAGGAGGCGTTGTTCAACGCCACGTACGCCTGCCAGACGTCGTCGTCGTCGACGCGGCCCTGCGCGGCGCGTACGGCGGCCAGGTGGTGGCGGGCCGCTTCGATCACCCGCTCGAGAGCGGCGTCCAGCTCACCATGCTGGTCGGTCATGTGGGGCAGTCCCTTCACGATGGGGAGGTTGCGCGCCGGCGGACACCGCCGGACACGACTAGCAGGTGCGGAGGAACCGGTCGAGAACCCGCACGCCGAACTGTAGTCCGTCGACCGGAACGCGCTCGTCGATGCCGTGGAACAACGCGGAGAAGTTCAGGTCGGCGGGCAGTTGGAGCGGCGCGAACCCGAAGCAGCGGATGCCGAGCTGCGAGAACGCCTTGGCGTCGGTGCCCCCGGAGAGCATGTACGGGACGGGCCGCGCCCCCGGGTCCTCCGCGCGCAGGGCCGCCGACATGGCCTCGACCAGGTCACCGTCGAAGGTGGTCTCCAGCGCCGGCTGCCGCTGGATGTACTCGATCGCGATGTCCGGGCCGACCAGCTCGCGCAGTTGCCGCTCCAGCAGCTCGGACTGGCCGGGGAGGCTGCGGCAGTCGATGGTGGCGGTGGCCCGGCCGGGGATGACGTTGTCCTTGTATCCGGCGCTCAACCGGGTCGGGTTGGCGGTGTTGCGGATGGTCGCACCGATGATGTTGGCGATGGGGCCGAGCTTGGCGATGGCCGTCTCCGGGTCGTCCGGGTCCAGCTCGATGCCGAGCAGGTCGGAGACCTCGGTGAGGAAGGCTCGCACGGTGTCGGTGACGACCACCGGGAAGCGGTGCCGGCCGATCCGGGCGACCGCCTCGGCGAGCGCGGTGACCGCGTTGTCGTCGTGCATCATCGAGCCGTGCCCGGGGCGGCCCTTGGCGTGCAGCCGCAGCCAGTCGATGCCCTTCTCGGCGGTCTCGATGAGGTAGAGCCGCTGGCTGTCGTTGACCGAGTAGGAGAAGCCGCCGACCTCGCCGATCGCCTCGGTGCAGCCGTCGAAGAGGCCCCGGTGGTTGTCCACCAGGAAGTGCGCGCCGTACTCGCCGCCGGCCTCCTCGTCGGCGGTGTAGGCCAGCACGATGTCGCGCGGCGGGCGTACGCCGGTGCGCTGCCAGTGGCGCACCACGGCGAGCACCATCGCGTCGAAGTCCTTCATGTCGATGGCGCCCCGGCCCCAGAGGTAGCCGTCGCGCAGCTCGCCGGAGAACGGGCCCACCGACCACTCGTCGGCGTCGGCGGGCACCACGTCCAGGTGGCCGTGCACCAGCAGCGCGCCCCGGCTCGGGTCGGTGCCCGGGATGCGGGCCACCACGTTCGCCCGGCCCGGCATGGACTCGTGCAGGACGGACTCCACGCCCACCTCGGCGAGCTTCTCCGCCACGTACTCGGCCGCGCGGCGCTCGCCGGCGCTGGTGTCGTTGTCACCGGTGTTCGTGGTGTCGATGCGCAGCAGGTCGCGGCAGAGGTCCACGACCTCTGCGGTGGGGTCGGGCAGGGCGGAGGCGGCGTCGCTCGTCATCGCCTCTTCATACCAGCCCGGGCCGCTCGACAGGCCGGCGCGGGTGGACGCATCGACGGGTCGGTTTCGCGTCGGCCGCGTTCGGGTACCGCCGCCCACGACCGAACGTCCCTGCCGGAGCTTCCGCCCGCCAGTCGAGGAGGGCACCATGTCCGCTGTTCCCCTGCCGCCGCTGCCGCCCGCGCCCGCACCCGAGGAGGGCTACCGACCCGCCGGTCGTAGCATCGCCGACATCGTCGACGGGGAGCACCGGCAACTGCTGGCGCTGCTGGACCAGCTCTCCGGCCCGGACACCACACCGCAGGAGGGGTTGGCGGTGCTCACCGCCGCGCTGTCGCGGCACCTGTCCGCCGAGGAGCAGTACCTGCTGCCGGCGGTCCGCGCGGCGCTGCCGGCGGCCACCGAGCGGGTCGATGCGGAGATCAGCGCCGACGCGGCCCTGCTGAGCGCCCTGAAGGGGCTGACGGAGGAGGCGCTGACCGAGGTCGCCGAGCGGGTCCGCCGGCACGTGGAGGGCGTGGGCGCGCTGGTCACCGAGCTGCGCGCCGTCGCGACCGAGGAGGAGCTGATCCGGCTGGGCAACCGGTTGGAGATCGCCGAGGAGGCCGCGCCGACCCGACCGCACCCGGGCACGCCGGCCACCCCTCCGTGGAACCGGATCGTGGAGCCGGCGGTCGGGGTCGTGGACAAGGTCCTCGACGCGGTGACCCGGCGACCGACGTACCTGGCGGACCTGGCGGACCTGCCGGAGCCGCCGCGCGACCGCTGACCGACGACCACCGGCAGTGCATTCATTATCACCGATCCGCTCAGGCTATTCCGCCAGCAGACGCCTGGTCCTACCGTCACCCTATGAACCTGGAGCTGCGTCACCTGCGGGTGGTCTGCGCGATCGCGGAGACGGGAAGTGTGACGAAGGCGGCCTCGGCGCTCGGCCTGGCCCAGCCGGCGCTCACCGCCCAGCTTCAACGCATCGAACGGACGCTGGGCGGCCCGCTGTTCGACCGGGATCGGCGCGGGGCTCGACCCACCGCGCTCGGTGAGCTGGTGCTGGCCCGCGCCCGGGTGCTGCTGCCGGCGATGAAGGGGTTGCAGGACGAGGCCGCTCGGCTGGCCGGGGCAGGCGACACGCCGCCGTGCTACCGGTTCGGCGGGGTCAACAGCCCGATCCTGGGTCGGCTGGTGCACCGCTTGGCGGCCGAGCAGCCGCCCGCCCAGATCACCACGTACGCGTCCTGGTCGGTGGACGAGTTGGCGCAGTTGGTGGCCGGCGGTCGGCTGGACTTCGCACTGGCCGGCGTGTGCGGCGACGCCAGTCCGTCGGCCGGGTTCGGGTTGAGCTGGCAGGAGGTGGCCGTCGACCCGGTGCTGGTGCTGCTGCCGGAGACCCATCCCCTCGCGGCGCAGGAGGAGGTCCGCCTGGCCGACCTGCGCCACGAACAGTGGGTCGCCGCGCCGGGTGACGGCTGCTTCGCCGACTGCTTCGCCGCCGCCTGCGCCCGCGCCGGCTTCACGCCCCGCAAGGTGTACGAGACCGACATCCGCGGCTGCGTCGACCTGGTGGAAGCCGGCGTGGCGGTGGCCCTGTGCCAGGCGACGTTCCGTCCGGTGAGTGGTCTGGTCACCCGTCAACTCGCCGGGACGCCGCTGCGCTGGCGGCTGCTGCTCGGCTGGCATCCGGACTCCCCCGCCGCCCAGGGCGCGGAGCTCGTGCTGGAAACGGCGAAGGCGGCGTACGTCGACTCGTTGGCGCCGCACCCGGCGTACCTGGCCTGGCTGCCCCGCAACCCGGGGTTCGGCGTCCGGCACCCGACCGGGGTACGGCCGGGCTGAGCTGCCGGTATTCCGGGCCGCTGGCGGTGCGAACCGCCGTGGGCCGGGTATCTGGCGGACATGACCGACCTCTACCCGCCCGCCGACGACCGCGAACTGCTGCGCCAGGCGGCTGCCGCGCACACCGCCGCCACCCGTGCGGTGGAGGCGTTCCTGCGCCGCCTGCCGACGGTGCCCGACCCGGCCGACGTGACCGAGTACGCGAATCTGCTCACCCGGGAGGACCAGACCCGGGGCGACCGGGACGCCGCCGCCGACGCGGCGGGTCTGACCATCGCCAGTCTGGAGCCCGACCAGGGCCAGTAGCGCGCCGCGACGGTGCC
>NZ_JBEZEH010000326.1:0-4243 GCF_040648775.1 Micromonospora sp. NPDC049089 | reverse complement strand
AACGACTGACCCACCGACGACGACACCCCCGGGCAGTCCAGCTCCCGGGGGTGTCGCGCACTCCGTGGTCAGGCGCAGCCCAGGCCCTGGACGTATCCGGGCCGCAGCTTCCCAGCCGCGATCTCGTCGGCGTACTCCCAGAACACCTCCGGCCAGTCGCCAGCCTTGTCCATGTCACGCAGCACCCGCCACCCGTGGCTGCTCCGCAGCGCCTCGACGGCCCGCCGCACCCCGGCCTCATCCCCACTCGCCCTCGCCCGCTGCCACTCCGCGATCCACCCGCAACCCACACGCGACGTCACAGCGGCACCGAACTGATAGCGATCGTTGATGCCGACGTCAACCAACGCCGCGACGTCGAAGCCCGGCGGGAGCGGCACGTCCACGAGCACCTCGGCCGCCCGCTCCAACACCCGGTCGGGAGTGACGATCTCCGGCGGAAGCGCACCCAACCACGTACGCGCATCCGCCCGGACCACATCCCCGAGGACCCGGGCGAACTCCTTCCGAGACCAGTCACCCCCGGTACGCAACTCGACGAAAACCCCGTCACGGGGACGGAGCAACACCTCGAAGTCGCTGGCGGAATACTCGAACTGGTCACCCGCCCAGCCATCGACCTGCACAGCCTTCGGACGACTGACGTTGAGCCGGTCGGCGTAACGGCCGGCGTAACCGTCAGCCGGATACCAGTCGAACTCCACCTCACGCCCACCGTTGCGGAACGTGATGGTGCCCGCCTCCTGGGTGAACCCGTACACGGTGGTCGCCTTCCAGCCCGGGCGGTTGATCAGCAGCCGCGGATTCTTCTCCGCCGCCCGCATCGCCACCGGCGAGTAGACGACCGGAGCACCGGCGCTGGGAGCGGAAGCCACCTCCCCGACCTCTTCGGGCTCACCCGGCAGAACAGAGACGGCCAGGACGCCGGCAAGGACCACGACCACCGCCGCCACACCAGCCAAACGACGCACTCTCGGTTGCCGCCGCGGTGGTTCCACGAACCGACCGAGCGTCGACTCGGACATGATCTCCCCCAGGAGGGTCTGCTTCATCCCGTCAAGCTGTCCGATGAGGTCCCGCCGAGCGGGGTCAGCTTCCCGAACCAGCCGGTCAAGGTGTTCCTCGGTCATCTCTGGTCCTTTCGGGTCGCTGCGGTCAGCACGTCGAGTACATGTCCAGGCGGGCCGAGGTCGTCACCGACCAGTTCGCGCAGCCTGGCTCGCGCCCGCGACAGCCGTGTCCGCACCACTGTGGGATCCACCCCCAGGACCGCCGCCACCTCTCGCGGCTGCAAGCCCTCCCACACGGTGAGCATCAACACCTCGCGGTCCAGCTCACCCAGACCCGCCAACGCCGCCCGGACAGCGAGCCGCTCAGGCACCTCACTGCCCGGATCGGCGGCCACCACGACGGCGATCTGCTCACGTAACCGCTCACCCAACCGCTGCCGGCGAACCCCACCCCGGTGATGGTTGGCCAACACCCGCCGGGCCACGCCGTACAGCCAGAGCCGAGCTTCACCGTCGGCCGGAATGTCATGCCTGCGCCGCCAGGCGACCAGGAAGGTCTCCGCGACGACGTCGGCCCCGTCCTCGGGATGCGCGACGCGCCGCAGCGCGTACGCCAACAACGGCTCAAAGTGCTCAAGATAGACACGCCGGAAGCGGTCCTCGTAGTACTCAATGCCGGAGCTCACACCCACTCCATGTCCGGTGGGGCCCCAACCGTGACAGCCCTCGAAAACCACCTCGCAACGCTCGACCCCAGCAACTGCCGGCACAGCCCACAACCACCCACGGCGCTCCCTCAACGGAATCCTCAACCCGGGAACACCACACACCGCCGACGACTACCGTCCACCACCATGAGACACCCGCGGCCCGCCACGGGCCCCGGCGACCGGGTCACACTCGACGAGGTCTTCTTCGACGTCGTCTTCGTCCTCACCGTCACCCAACTGGCCCACGCCCTCGAAACCCACCTCAACTGGGCCGGTTTCGGCAGCAGCGCCCTGATCCTCGGCCTGCTCTGGTACCTCTACACCGGCTACGCCTGGCTCAACAACCGCCTGCCCCCGCGAAAGAACACCACCAGGCTGCTGCTCTTCGCCGGCATGGCAGGCTTCCTGATCAGCGCCGTCGCCCTACCCGACGCCCTCACCGGCGGCGGCGCGCTCTTCGCCGTCGGCTACCTCATCGTCGTCGCCGTCCACCTCAGCCTGTTTCTGCACACCAACGCCCGCAGCGGCGCACTGCGACTCGCCCCCTACAACATCGGCGCCGCGCTCCTCGTCCTCGCTGCCGCCGCGTTCACCGGCCCCGCCGTACCCGCCCTCTGGGCCGCCGCCGTCGTCACCCAGTCCGTCCTGCCCTACCTGCTCCCCCGCCGGCTGTCCTGGACCGGCGTACCCGAGGCCTTTCACCTGCGCCCCGGGCACTTCGTCGAACGACACGGACTGCTCGTCATCATCGCCCTCGGCGAATCCGTCGTCACCATCGGCATGGGCGTACCCGCCGACCAGCTCACCGCCGCAACGGCCACCGCGATCGTGCTCGCCCTCGCCGTACCCGTCGCTCTGTGGTGGACCTACGTCGCCGACACCCGACCCGCCACCGCGGCCCTGGCCGCCGCCGACCCCGCCGCCCGCAGCCAGATGGCCGCCCGCACCTACGTGTTCCCGCACTTCCTGCTGCTGCTCGGCGTCATCGCGACAGTCGCCGGTCTCCACACTGCCGTCGCCGGACCCGACGAACCGGCCACGGTCGGCGCCGCTCTCGCCCTCGGCGGTGGCGTCGCGCTTTACCTCGTCGGCATCGCCGCCGTACGCCGCGCCCTACGCCTGCCCATCCCCCCGGCCCGACTCGCCGCCGCGGCGGCGGCACTGGCCACCGTCGCCATCGGCGTCACCCTGCCAGCGACCGTCCAGCTCGTCACCACCATCGCCATCCTGGTGCTGATGCTGGCATATGACGCCCGACGGTCCACCCGCGGCGACGACGAGAATGCACGGGTCGACCCGGAACGCGCGTGATGCTCCTAGCTGCCTCGGTCGCCTCAGCCGCCGGCCAGCACCTCGGACAACGGCGCCGGCACCAGCCCTCGCTCACGCAGCCCGGCCAGGATGTGCGGCAACGCCTCATCGGTCATGGCCGCGTTCGCCTCGGTCACATGCATGATCACCACCGAGCCGGGGCGAACGTGGTCCAACACCGCCCGTACCAACGGCTTCCACGCCGTCGCGAACGGATCGCCACTGACCACGTCCCCGTCGACCACTGTCACGCCCAGCGGCGCCAGCGCGTCCAACGCCGCCGCGTCGTGGCACAACCCGGGAAACCGGAAGTATCGGGTCTGCCGACCGCCATACGGCGCGATCACCTCGAACGTCTTCGCCACATCGCCGGCCAGCTCGTCGACCGGCAACCGGGGCAGGTCATAACAGTCCGCCGTGAACGCCGCGTGCCCGTAAGTGTGGTTGGCCAACTCGAAGCGCGGGTTGCCGGCGATCCGCCGCGTCACGTCCGGATACCGCTGCACCCACTTGCCGGTCAGGAAGAACGTCGCCGGCACCTGCTCCCGCTCCAGCAGGTCGAGGATGCGCAGGTTCGCGTAGGACTTCACCCGGCCGGCCCGCAGGCTGGCCAACATCCCGTCGGTCATGTCCGCGTCGAAGGTCAGCGCGACCTTGGCGCCGCTGCGCGGCCCGTGATCCACCACCCGCGCCCTGGTCCCGATGGGCGTCGCGCCCGGCACCGTGGCAACCACCACCGGCGGCGACGAGACGCTGGCCGACGGCACCTCCGAAGTAGCACCCGTCGACGGCACCGCCGAAGAGGCACCGGCAGGGGTGGACGAGGCCGACGACCCGACGAAGACGGGCCGGTCCGGCGGCGGCACCCGGGACGCCGTACACGCGGCACCGCCGACAACGGCCACCGCCGCGAGTACGCCACACCACAACGGACGAAGTCGACCCCGAATCACGCCGTCGATCATCCCAAACGCGAGCCACCCTCACTGCCCCGCCCGCACCCCGACCCGCCCCCGGCTCGCCCGCCCCTGCCTCGCCGATCTTGCACTTGCGGTCGTCGGATTGAGCGGGATGCCCCAAATACCGCAACAGAAAGTGCCAGATCGGCGAGGCGGGAAGGCCCTGGGAGCGTCGATCATGGGGTTGTGGTGCCGGGTTTGGGCAGGCAAGGGTGCTTGGTCCCCCACCACAACAACAAGATCGAAGGATCAC
>NZ_JBEZEH010000325.1:0-4281 GCF_040648775.1 Micromonospora sp. NPDC049089 | reverse complement strand
GGGTCTGTGTGTAACGACCGGGGGGCCGGGGTCATTCCGGGGTCGGCCCATCCATCGGCACCCTCATTGAGGCGGTGCCCGTTCGGTCGTTCGTGGGGACTGTAACGACCGGGCGGAGGTCGGCATTCCAACCTGCGCGACCTACATCCCACACCCCTGAGGGTCAGGCGGCCGGTCGGTGGTGCTGCGATCGTCAGTGTGTGTAACGACCCCGGCCCGGCCATGATTCCGCCCCACGAGTGCGCCCCGTCACAGGACAGATCGCCCAGAAGCCAACAAAACCTCCATGGGGAGTATGGCTCACGACAGCAAATCCTCCGACACCGGGTGTGATCCACTCGCGTTCATGAAAGTCGCGCGGTCCCGGATGCCCGGACACCGCGACATCACAGAACCCCCGAGTCGATCTAGGCCTCTGGGGCCGTCGCCGACCGCCCAGAAGTTCTCAAATCGGTCAAACGCCCACGGGGCGACCCTGCCCTGGTCGTTGGCGCAACTGACGGAAGCCCAGCTCAGAGGCGGGTAAATCGGTTGAGATGACGGGTTGCTGCCGGCAGGCTGAGGTCTCCGCCACCCACGTCCCGGAGGACTTTCCATGCGCCTGCTCCGTGATCTGTGGGGTACGTCGACCCGTCGTGTGACGATCGTGGCTGTCCTGATCGTTCTGGGTGCCGCGGGGCAGGCGGGCGCATCGGCCCTGGCCGGCGCGGTGCTGGTGCACCGTTCGGCTGGTTTCTTCGCCGTGCTGGCCGTGGCCCTGGTCGCCGTGGTCCTCAGCGACCTCGCGGTGAGTCTGCTGATGGCCGGTCTCACCGCCGACTGGTCCGCCGACGTGCGTCGCCGGCTGTGTCGCGTCGCTCTCGGGCAGGACCTGCCCACCCTGGAGACCACTCCGGTCGGCGAGTTGCTGGACCGCATCGACGGGGACGTCTATCAGGTGGCGTCGGCAATTCGTAACCAGGGCACCCGTCTTGCCCAGGGCCTCTGCGTCGGTCTGTTGTCGATGGTCGTGGCGCTGTTCGTGTGGTGGCCGGCGGGAATCGCGATGCTGCTGCTCACCGTGGTGCTCGCGGTCGGCCTGCGCCGGCCCACGGCGCGGATCGGCCCGGCCCGGATGGCCGAGGAGGAGGCGTGGTCCGACCTGGCGGCCGTGATGGAGGAGGCGGTGCACGGCCAGGACGACGTACGCACCAGCCTGGCGCGGCCGTACGTGCTGCGGTTGTACGCCCGGCGGGCCTCCGCCGTGCTCTCCCGTGGCCTGGTGGTCTGGGTGCTGTCCGCCCGGGTGGCGACGGTGGCCACCGCGACGATCCGGGCGGGCATCGGCGCGGTGGTGCTCGGCGGTGCCTGGGCGTTGGCCACCGGCCGGATCGACGCCGCCCGGCTCACCGCCATCTGGCTGCTCGCTCTGGCATTCGGGGCGACAGCGGAACACGTCAGCCGGATGGTGCCGGAGATCCAGGAGGCGCTCGGCGCGTGGGCGCGGGTGCAGTTGCTCTCCAAGGCCCGGCAGGAACCGGTCGGCGGGGCCCGCCCGAGCGAGGGTGACCTGCGCATTCGGGACCTGACATTCGCGTACGGGGAGAGTGCCCGGGGTGCCGCGCTGCGCGGGCTCAGCCTCACCTTCGCGCGTGGTCGCTCGTACGCGCTGATCGGGCGAACCGGCTCGGGCAAGTCGACGCTGGCGAAGGTGCTCACCCGGGCGGTCGACGTGCCGCCGGGCACTGTCTTCCTCGGCGGCACCGACCTGTGCGACCTCGACGTCGAGCAACTGCGCCGCTGGGTGGCGTTGGTGCCGCAGCGCACCGAGATCCTGGCCGGCACGCTCGCCGAGAACGTGGCGCTCTTCGACACTGAGTTGCTCGACGCGGCGGCTCGGGCGCTGGACGAGCTGGGCCTGGCGAGCTGGATCGCCGAGCTTCCGGACGGGTTGGCGACCCGGCTGGGGGAGGGCGGGCACGTGCTCTCCGCCGGTCAGGAGCAGTTGGTGGCGTTCGCCCGGATTCTGGTCCGGGAGCCGCACGTGGTGATCCTCGACGAGGCCACCGCGCGGCTGGACCCGGTCACCGAGGCGCGGGTGCAGCGGGCCACCGAACGACTGCTGCGCGACCGGATCGGCATCGTCATCGCGCACCGACACTCGTCGGTGCGCCGCTGTGACGAGGTGGTCGTCCTGGCCGACGGCGCGGTGATCGAGGCCGGTCCGTTGGAGACGTCGACGCGCTTCGCGGAACTGTTGGCGACCAGCCACGCCGCCGCGTACGCGACGGTGGCGCCGGCCGGTCGTACCGGCGTCGGCACCGACCTGCTGGTCGGTCCCGGCCCGGACGCGTGGCCGAGCGAGCCGGCGCCCGCGCGGGGCGAGCCGGTCGCGGCGAATGAACAGGGCGTCGCCTGGCCGACCGAGCCGGCGTCGACGCGGGCCGAGCCGGATGAGCAGGCCACACGCGAGACACCCCCCGACAGCACGCGGGACGCGGTCGGGCCGACCCGGGCCGATCCTCCGCCGCTGCCGCCGGTGCCGCCGGCCCGGACGCTGCGGGAGATCTTCCGACTCTGCACGAACGATCCCCGGTACGGGGCGGCGGCGATCGTGCTGTTCCTCGGGCTCAGCCTGCTCGGGCTGGACGGCCCGGTGCTGCCCTGGCTCTGGGCGGACCTGGTCGACGGGACCGGCAACCCGTACCTGCCGGCGGTGGGGATCGTCGCCGGGTTGCTGGTCACCCTGCCGCTGCCGTTCTACACCCATGTCTGGTTCCCGCAGTGGTGGGTGCGGCAGATGCTGCGGATCGGCCTTCGGCTGGTGCACGGCCAGACCGGGCCGCGCCGGGTCAGCTCACACACCCCCGCCGAGGTGGTGGCGCAGGGTGGGGACACCGAGCGGGTGGTCCAACTCGCCGACAACGTGTTGGACCAGACCGTCGCGCTGGTGCTCGTGGTCGCCATGACGGCGGTCACCGGCAGCGTCGTACCCGGGCTGTTCTTCCTCGGCACGATGGTCGTCTCCGGGCTGGCCGCGACGTTGTTCGGGCCGAAGCTGGAGCGTGCTGCCCGGGCGACGGTGGCGGCGCGGGCCTCCTTCGCCACGGCGCTGGTCTCCGCGCTCTCCGCGGCGCGGACGGTGAAGCTCGCCGGCGCGACCACTGCGGTGCTGCGTCACCTGGCCAGCCTGGACGTGCTGCGTAGCGACCGGCAGCGGCGGGAGATCTCGGTGCAGGTGTGGGCACGCTCCACACCGTCGATGGCCAGTGGGTTGTTGCCGATCGGGGCCTGGGCGCTCTACCTGAACGGTTCGCTCTCCGCCGGGGCGGTGCTGGTGGCCGTCTCCACCCTGGGCGCGGCCCGCTGGTTCGCCTGGACGACGGCGTCGTTGATCTCGCAGCTGCCCTCGGCGCGGGTATGGACCCGACGCACAGTGGCGATGACCGGGGTGAGCACGTACTCCGCTGGGGTGCCGGAGGTCGACCTGACGGCTGGGACGGCGCCCGCACCGACCATGCCACCCCGGCATCCGCTGCGCCGGCTGGAGCTGCGTGGCTTCGGGGTGGTGCACTCCGACGGCACGGTGGCCGTCCGGGACGTGGACCTCACCGTGCAGAGGGGGCAGTTGGTGCTGGTCGTCGGGCCGGTGGGGTCCGGTAAGTCCTCGTTGCTGCGCGGGCTGGCCGGGATCGTGCACCACACCGGCGAGCTGGCCTGGAACGGTGACCCGGTCACCGAGCCGGAGCTGTTCCTGCGTCCCAACCAGGTCGGCTATGTCGGTCAGTTGCCCCGGGTGCTCTCCGGCACGGTGGCCGACAACATCGCCCTCGGGCACCAGGTGGACGCGGCGGGGGCGGTCAGCACCGCCCAGCTCGACCATGACCTGGCCGCCGCCGGTGGTGGGTTGGGCCTGCTCATCGGTCACAAGGGCACCCGGCTCTCCGGCGGGCAGTTGCAGCGGTTGGCGCTGGCCCGTGCGCTGGCCCCGCGTACCGAACTGCTTGTCGCCGACGACGTGTCGTCGGCGCTGGACGTCACCACCGAGCTGGCGTTGTGGCAGGCGTTGCGCGGCCACGGGGTGACGGTCGTCGGTTCGACGGCGAAGCGCGCCGCGTTGGTCCGGGCCGACCACGTGGTGGTGCTGCTCGGCGGCACGGTGGCCGCCCAGGGCACCTGGCAGGACCTGGAGGGCGACTGGTCACACCTGGCGGGTTGAGTGCCGACGGTCGGGCGCCGCCACCCAGGCCGAGCTGCACCAGGCCATTGCCCGATTCAACACCGATCCGGACGTACTCGGGC
>NZ_JBEZEH010000324.1:0-4626 GCF_040648775.1 Micromonospora sp. NPDC049089 | reverse complement strand
GGATCCGGTCCTGGTCCAGGCTCGCCACGTCGTCCAGCGCGCCCCGGATCGTCTCCACCAGCTCACCGCTGCGCTGCTGGCGCTGCTCGGCGCTCCCCGACGATCGGGATCGTCGGAGAGCACCTGGGGGCGAAGCGGGCTCCCCGGCGGATGGAAGGTCAACTCGGTCACCGTCTGCGGGCCGGCGACGACATACCGCCACTGATAAGCCGTGCCGGCCAAGCGCTCGCCCTCGGCACCCTCAAGGCCACGGTCGCTTCGCCAGATCTCCTGATCGTCGCGCACCAGCCCTCGCCACTCCGGCAGGACCGCGGCAGCCTCCTCGGCGGGACGGATGCAGAGGAACGCCCACTCGCTCCAGGCCGCGACGAGCGTCCCATGCTGCTGACTCATCTGCGGGACGCTGGGCCTGACCTGGGCGCCGTTCTCCGAGTCCTCGAAATGGATCGAGTTGATGAGGGAGGCGAGCAGTTCGGACCGCGGAGCGGCGGCTCCGAACCAGGTGGTCGCCTCGTGGTAGGGGCCAACCCAGACCAGGCAGCTGTCGGAGCGGTCGACCGCCTCGTACAGGTGGACGTCGTATCCCTTTCGGGCGAAGACGCGCTTGGATGCACCTGGCATCATCTTCTTCTGAATCACCTGGTACTGGCCGACTGCCGTCACGTGGAAATCCCGCTGGACGCGCACACCGGAAATACGCGTCACACAGACCCAGTCCGGTTTGCCGAATTCTTGAGGAAGATCGATGTCAAGCCGCGCCCCATCGGGCGCAATGCGAATCATCCCGACAACCTCCAAAAACAATAGATAGATGGATGTCGATATAAAATACTTGACTACCGGATCTACCACAAGACGCTATCACCACCTAAAGCCGCCTGTGATCCGGCCGAGACAACACGGCCCGGTTCGGGGCGAAGCCCGCAAAAGGGACGGCCGCCCCCGCATTGCCGGAACCTCCAGCCGGGAAATCCCATTGTCGTCGAACGATAGGTATCGCCATCGCGAACTAAAGGCGTCACAACAGCTTGCGCTCAGACCACGCGGGGTGTTACCGCTCCGTGACCAACCGAGTTGCACTTCGCCACTTCAGGCCGCCTACAGTGGCCGCACCGGGGGTCAACCGACCCCGATCCGGGAGACGACAGGGGACGGTGGACGACGTGACGACGGGCGAACCGCTCATCGTGCTGGACGCGGTCAACAAGTGGTTCGGGCCGCTGCACGTGCTGGACGACGTCTCACTGTCGGTGGGGCGGGGCGAGGTGGTCGTGGTGATCGGCCCGTCCGGCTCCGGCAAGTCGACGCTGTGCCGCACGATCAACCGACTGGAACCGATCAACTCGGGCACCATCACCTTCGACGGCCAGCCGCTGCCAGCTGAGGGCAAACCCCTCGCCAAGCTACGCAGCGAGGTCGGCATGGTCTTCCAGTCCTTCAACCTCTTCGCACACAAGACCATCCTGGAGAACGTCACCCTCGGCCCGATCAAGGTCCGCAAGGAGAAGCCGACCGCCGCCCGCGAGCGCGGCCTGGCTCTGCTCGACCGGGTCGGCATCTCCAACCAGGCCGACAAGTTCCCGGCCCAACTCTCCGGCGGCCAGCAGCAGCGGGCGGCAATCGCCCGAGCGCTGGCCATGCAGCCCAAGGCGATGCTCTTCGACGAGCCGACCAGCGCCTTGGACCCGGAGATGGTCGGCGAGGTGCTCGACGTGATGACCTCGCTGGCGAGCGACGGCATGACGATGGTCGTGGTGACCCACGAGATGGGCTTCGCCCGGCACGCGGCGAACCGAGTCATCTTCATGGCCGACGGGCAACTGGTCGAGGACGCCCCACCGGCGGAGTTCTTCGCGAACCCGCGCAGTGAGCGGGCCCGAGACTTCCTCTCCAAGATCCTCACGCACTAGGCGTCCGTAGTGGAGCGCGCCGTACTCGGTGGGCTCCGTTGAAGAAGGAGAAGAGTATGCGTATCAAGCGCGTTGCGGCAGTCGCCGCGGTCGCCGCTCTGGCGCTCGGCCTCACCGCCTGTGGTGGCGACGAGGGCGGGGACACCGGTGCTGGCAGCAAGTCCTTCGCCGCCGGCAGCACCATGGAGAAGCTGAACAAGGCCCAGAAGATCAAGGTCGGCACCAAGTTCGACCAGCCGGGCTTCGGTCAGAAGGGCCTGTCGGGCAAGCCGGAGGGCTTCGACGTCGAGATCGCCAAGATCATCGTCAAGGAGCTCGGCATCCCCGAGGACAAGATCGAGTGGGTGGAGACGCCCTCCAAGGTGCGCGAAGACGTGATCGTTAACGGCACTGTCGACCTGGTCGCCGCCACTTACACGATCAAGGACGAGCGCAAGGAGAAGATCTCCTTCGCCGGTCCGTACTACGAGGCTGGCCAGAACATCATGGTCCGCAAGGACGACGCGGCGATCACCGGGCCGGACTCGTTCAAGGACGGCAGCAAGAAGGTCTGCTCGGTCACTGGCTCCACGCCGGCCGAGGAGATCAAGAAGCACGTCAAGGACGTCGGCAGCCAGCTGGTGCTCTTCGACACGTACGACAAGTGCCGGGACGCGCTCAAGGGCAAGCAGGTAGACGCGGTCACCACTGACAACGTGATCCTGCTCGGCTACATCGCCAAGGACGAGGCGTCGTTCAAGATGGCTACCGACAACTTCACCAAGGAGCCGTACGGCATCGGTGTCAAGAAGGACGACACCGCCTTCCGTACCTTCATCAACGACCTGCTCGAGAAGATCTTCACGGACGGTCGCTGGAAGAGCGCCTGGGACGAGACCGCCGGCAAGTTCGGCGCCACGCTGGGCACGCCGCCGACCATCAACCGCTACTGATCTGATCCTTCGATCTGGAGGGTGGGGAGGAACGCCGACCCGTGAACGTGCTCATCGACAAGTTCGACGTCTTTGCGGGTGGTTTCTGGCTCACCCTCCAGATCTGCGTCCTCGCCGCGATCGGCGCCCTCGTCCTGGGCGCCATCGTGGCGGTGCTGCGCATCTCACCGGTGCCGCCTCTCCGCGCGCTCGGCACCGGCTACGTGAACGTCTTCCGCAACATGCCGCTGACCGTGGTGATGTTCTTCGCCGCGTTCGGCCTGCCGGCGCTCGGCTCCAACGCGGACTTCCTCCGCGTCCCGGTGCTCGACTCGCTGTTCACCCGCCTCGGCACCGATCTTCCGTACTTTCGGTTCGCGCTGATCGCCCTCGTGCTGTACACCGCCGCGTTCGTCTGCGAGGCGCTGCGCTCGGGGGTGAACGCGGTCCCACCCGGACAGGCGGAGGCCGCCCGCTCAATCGGGTTGACCTTCGGCCAGAACCTGCGGCACGTGGTTCTGCCGCAGTCCTGGAAGGCCTCCGTGGTGCCGCTCGGCTCCGTGATCATTGCGATGATCAAGAACTCGGCGCTGGTCGGCTTCTTCGGGGTGGTCGGTGATTTGTCGCAGAGCGCCGATCAACTCACCTCGGCCGAGGGCTACGCCTTCATCCCCGTCGCCATCGGCATCTCGATCGGATATCTGATCATGACAGTGCCGCTCGGCGCCCTGCTGGACCGGTTGGAGAAGCGACAGGCGGTGGCACGATGACCCGGCAGACCAGCGTCCTGTACGACGTTCCCGGCCCCCGCCAGCGGCGGATCACCCTCATCAGCAGCCTGGTGGCCAGCGTGGTCCTGCTGATCGGGGCGTACTTCCTGATCTACCGGCCACTGGAGGACAAGGGCCAGTTCTCGCTGGAGTTGTGGGGGCCGCTGGTCGATCCCTCCAACGAGAACTTCTCCCAGGTCTGGGATCGGATCGGCCTCGGCTTCAAGAACACCCTGTTCGCGGCGGCGCTGGCCATCGTGGCTTCGCTGGTGGTCGGAACGCTGCTCGCCGTCCTGCGGATCCAGCTCAAGAGCCTGACCCGACGGCGGTTCGTCGGCGCGGCGACGCCGCTGGCGTACCTGCTGCGCGGGCTGAGCGCGGTGCTGTCGGCGATCACCCGCGTCTGCGTCGAGGTGTTCCGTGGCCTGCCCGTCGTGCTCACCATCTTCTTCGTGGCCCGCGGCTTCCCCGAGTTCGGCCTGTACTTCGACAACCTCTGGTATCTGGTCATCGGCCTCACCATCTACAACTCGGTGGTGATCGGCGAGATCCTCCGCTCCGGCATGGAGGGGCTGCCGGGCGGCCAGGCGGAGGCCGCTGCCGCCATCGGGCTCTCCCCGACCCAGACCACCCGGATGATCCTGCTGCCGCAGGCCTTCCGGATCATGCTGCCGGCACTGATCAGCCAGCTTGTCGTGGTGCTCAAGGACACCTCGCTGGGGTTCATCATCAGCTACGAGGAGACCCTGAACATCGGCAAACAGATCATCGGCGTGCTGGGCAACCCGATCCAGGTGTACGTCGTGATCGCCGCGCTCTTCATCGTGGTGAACTACTCGCTGTCGAAGCTCGCTCAGTACGTCCAGAGGCGGCTCGCCCGGGGCCGCAAGACCGCCGGCACCCCGGCTCAGAACCCGCCGCCAGCGGCCCTGATGTCCCAGGCCGAGGGCGCGGGCGGCGGCGGCGGGGGCGTCTGAGCCACGTCACACCGACCAGAAGGCCCGAAGGGCGCCCCGAGCAGTTGGGGGCGGCCTG
>NZ_JBEZEH010000323.1:0-4784 GCF_040648775.1 Micromonospora sp. NPDC049089 | reverse complement strand
CCCTCGGCGGGTGGCTCGCCGCCACGGCCGGGGACGACGACACCGCCGACTACCTGGGGCGGGTGCTCGCCGGCGGTCTGCTCGCCATCTCCGACGTCTGCAGGGTCAGGCCCCAGTTGTACTTCACGGTGATCCACATCTTGCTGTAGGTGCACCGGTACGACGACAACGGCGGCTGCCAGGTGGACGGGTCCTGGTCGCCCTTGGACTGGTTGACGTTGTCGGTCACCGCGATCAACTGGGGGCGGGTGAGGTCGTTGGCGAAGCTCTGCCGCCGGCTGGTCGTCCAGGAGTTGGCCCCGGAGCGCCATGCCTCGGCGAGGGGGACGACGTGGTCGATGTCGACGTCGGAGGCCGCCGTCCAGGTCGCGCCGTCGTAAGGGCTGTACCAGCGGCCCGAGGTGGCCGCGCAGGCGCTGTCGACGACGACGGAGGTGCCGTCGCGTTTGAGGACCTGCTCGCGGGTGTTGCAGCTGCCGCTGATCGTGATCCAGTGGGGGAACAGGTCACGCGAGTAGCCGCTGGTCGAGCCTTGGGTTGCCACGGTCAGCGCGTTGAGCTGCGACTGGGCCGTCGCCTTCGACGGAATCCCGGGAGGGGTGGCGGACGCGGGCTGCGCGCTGATGCCGACCAGGGCGGCGACGCCAACGAGGATGACTGCGGCGGCATGGTGTGTGACGCGTGGGAAACGGGCAGGGACTGGGGTTACCCGCATAGGGGCCTCCTCGGCGCTGGGTGGACGGCAACCGTCTCTGACGATCGTTGCCATCGAAGGGCGTGTTTGTGAAGGGGCGGGGAAGCAGCCCGGAAACTTTGCATTGCTCTGCGGCTGGCGTCGGGCACGAGCGGGTCGACTTCACGCAGCCTCGCCGGCTATCTGTTGCGAGTACGCGAAATACCACCTCACCTGTTGAACGACTTCGCTCCAGGTTCCAGCGACGCAGGTCGGCCGGCGACTGCTTGGCCGCATACCCACGATTGATTCACAAGCTGGCCCAGGTGCAGCGCTCGTCAAGGGACGCGCCACCGAGATGCTCTGGTTGACGCCGTGGCTCCCAGCGCCCACCACGGCCTGCACTCCAGCCGTGACACCCGCAACGGGCGTGTACGCGCTACCGTGAACCCATCGGGGATCATCGCTGGGAGGGTTGGTGCGGCCGAGTCGACGTCCACCCATCGCCCTTCAGCTGTCGCTGCTCATCATCGCCGTTCTGCTGGAGATCGCGGCGAACTTTTTCGCCAACGCCGACACGTCACCCCTGTCCGCCGGGATCCGTCAGGTTGCCGGTCCGGCGCTGATCGTCCTGCTGGTGGTGCTGATCGTCGGAAACGGCCTGTTGCTGTGGTGGCAGGCACCCCGTAGTCCGCGGCCCGTGTGGCGGTCGGACCGAAGCCCCTACCCCGGGCTGTCTGCCTTTACGGAGCAGGACGCGTCGGTGTTTTTCGGTCGAGAGGAGCAGGTCGCTGAGCTGGTGCGACGCCTGCATGAGCTGGGTCTGGACGCGCCTGACCGCTTCGTCTGCGTTACCGGCGCCTCCGGCAGCGGCAAATCCTCGCTGGTGCTCGCTGGCGTGGTTCCCCGGCTGCGAGTGGGACGGTGGCAGGTGTTGCCAGCGGTCACGCCGGCGGGTGAACCACTCGGTGTCCTCGCGGACCTGGCGGTCACACTGGGCGCAGCTGACCGGGCCTCCGCGCTGCGGGAGGTGCGGTCCCGCCCAGACAGCCTCGCCCGTCATCTAACCGCTTGGCGGGCTCGCGAGGGCCATCGGCGCGGGCGCGTGCTGCTGGTTGTCGACCAGCTCGAGGAATTGGTAACCCTGTCGAGCCCTGCTGAACAGGCCGCGTTCCTGGAGCAGATTGCGACGGCGCTCGACGCCGACCGGAAGCTATGGGTTGTCGCGACGCTGCGTGTCGAGTTCCTCGCGGATCTCCTCGCCGGGGCGCGGCCGGAGCTGTTCGCTAGCCCGGTCGGGCTCGGGACGATGCGGCCTGCGGACCTCGTCACGGTTGTGGAGCAGCCCGCTCAGCTCGCCGGGATGCGCTTCGAAGACGGACTCGTCGACCACATCGTCGCGGACACCGCTACAGCAGACGCGTTGCCGCTGCTGGCGTACCTGCTTGCTGAGCTGCACCGGGCGGCGGGGCCGGGGCAGGCGGCTACCCGCCAGGCTTACCAGGCACTCGGCGGCGTCGCGGGGGCGCTGGGCCGCCAGGCCGACGGCGTGATGGCGGAGACGCGCCGCGACAGCAGCACCGAGGACGTCCTGGACACCCTGCTCCGTCTGGTAGCAATGGAGGGCACCGAACCGACCCGACGCCGGGTTCCGTTGCGGGACCTCTCCGACATCAGCGTCGGGTGATCGCCGTGTTCACCGACGCCCGGCTTCTGACCACCGACGTGATCGACGGTGAGCCGTTCACCCAGGTCGCGCACGAGGCGTTGTTCCGACAGTGGGCTCCACTGCGCCAGCAGGTGGAAGCACGGACGGAGCAACTACGTCGGCGTACCGAGCTGGAACGGTGGGCAGCGGACTGGGTCCACGCGGGACGCAGCGCCGACTATCTACTCACCGGGGAGCGGCTTGCGCTGGCCGGACAGTGGCTGGAAGCAATGGAGTCGGCCGGCCAGGACAGCCCCACCGCACACGCCCTGGTGAACGCCTCCCGCAGCCGGGTCACCGCGTTCCTGCACCGAGTGTCGGAGACGATCGGCCAGTTCGCGCTCGGCAACGTCGACCGGTACCCGGAACTCGCGGTGCTGCTGACCTCGGCCGCCCTGCAGGAGTGCCCCCCAACCCCCGTCGCCCGCCGGGCCCTAATGGCAGCCTTGGCGTTCAGCCACACCGAAGCAGTGCTCACCGGGCACACCGACGCCGTCCGCGGAGTCACATGGTCACCCGACGGAGCGCATCTGGCCACCGCGTCCAGAGACGGCATCGCGCGCATCTGGCACGCCGACACCGGCACCGTCGTCCGGGTGCTACGCGGTCACACCGGCATGGTGGAAGCCGTCGACTGGTCCCCCGACGCCGCCCGGCTCGCTACCGCCTCCCGGGACGGCACGATCCGGGTGTGGGACGCGGAAACGGCGGAAACCGTCTCGGTGCTGCCATGCGGAGACGTGGCACGCGGAGTCACCTGGTCACCGGACGGGTCACGCCTCGCCGGGTCAAGCCGAGACCGAACGGTCCAGGTTTGGGACACCGCAACCTGGACGCTCGCCGCTCAGCTGGTTGGCCACGCAGGAGACGTCTGGGGCCTGCGATTCTCCCCCGACTCCCGCCGGCTGGCCTCCGCCTCCCACGACCGGTCCGTCATCATCTGGAATCTCACCACAGGTCAGCCGGAGCAGCGACTGACAGGGCACGGGGACTTCGTCGAGGCCGTCGCCTGGTCCCCCGACGGCAGCCAACTCGTCACCGGGTCCGGCGACCAGACCGTAAGAATCTGGGATCTGGCGACCGGAGAACCCCGACATGTCATCGGTGGTCAGGGACACCCCGCCTGGTCGGTAGCCTGGTCCCCCGACGGGCGCACCGTCATATTCGCCAGCGGCGACGGCAGCATCCGCGCCTGGGACGTCCGCCGGCTGCGCGAAACAGCCGAGCTACGCGGGCACTCCCAGGTCGCCTGGTCTATCCCGCTGTCTCCCGACGGGCGTCGGGTCTTCAGCGGCTCCGGTGACGGCAGTGCCCGGCTGTGGACGGTCCAGCCGCGCGGCGCCGAACAACGGCTCCTCGCCCGACACGACGGACCGGTCACCGTCCTCACGCTGGATCGGACAGCCCGGATCGTCACCGGGGGCGCAGACGGCACCGTACGAACCTGGAATCCGGACGGCACAGCCGCCGTCAGGGCGTGGCCGGAACCGGTCGTGGCCCTTGCCTGCTCACCAACGGGCGACGTGCTCGCCGTGGCCCTGCGCGACGGCTCGGCCCACCTGATCGGTGCCGACGGCAGCCTGCGCTTCGGCGCGGAGGTCCAATCGCTGGCCTGGTCGCCGGACGGATCCCGGTTGGCAGCAGGGTGCAAGGACAATTCAGTGCGGGTGTGGGACGTCCGCACCGGCAGCTCTGCCGGGGTCCTGCGGGGCCACGCCGACTGGGTGGGTGCCCTTGCGTGGTCGCCGAGCGGCCGGTACCTCGCCTCAGGTTCCGACGACCGGACCGTCCGGGTCTGGGATATCGAACACCCCGGCGACAGCACCGTCCACTCCGGGCATCAGAACTACGTCGACGGGATCAGCTGGGCGCCCGACGAGGGTCGGCTCGCCACCTGCTCCGCCGACTGGACCGTCCGCGTCTGGGACCTCACCGGCGCCGACCAGCCGAGAGTCCTGACCGGCCACGAGAAGCGCGTTCGCGCGGTGGCATGGGCTCCCGACGGCCAGCGCCTCGCCTCCTGCTCCGATGATGGCACGGTACGAATTTGGGGCAGCGTGGACGACGACGACTGCGAGGTGATCGGTGTCCACCGCGACGGCGTGACCAGCCTCGCATGGCTGCCGGACGGGCGACAGGTCGTCACTGGTTCAGCGGACGGCACTGCCCGCGTCTGGACGGACTCCGTCGACCTGGCCGAACTGACCGCAGTAGCGCGTTCACGGGTGTTCCGCGCGCTCACCGACGACGAGAGGCAGGCGCACCTATTGCCTGGCGACGCGGGCTCATAGGGTCTGCTCGACCTCGCGGGTCTCCTCGCCCACCAGGTAATCGTCCGGGTCCAGGCCGAGCGCCTTACGGCGCACGGAGGACCAGTAGGCCGCATAGGCCTCCACGAACCAC
>NZ_JBEZEH010000322.1:0-4851 GCF_040648775.1 Micromonospora sp. NPDC049089 | reverse complement strand
CCACAACCCCCACCACTCATCGTCGGGTGCGGCCGCCGACCCCCGCTCAGCGGCGGACGGCGGCCGTTTCCCTCCCGGGTCCGCCCGGGCAGCAAGCACTGCCGGGTACGCCCGGAAGCCCGCGCCGCGGGTACGCCCGACACAGCTGCGCTGAGAGCGAACACTGCCCCGACCGGGACTCTGCCGCCCCGCACAGCGGTTAGTGTCGGGAAAGACGGTACGGAGAGCGAAGGGCTGCCATGACCGACATGCACATCCCCAAGAAGTCGCTCCGGGCGATTGACGCGCGCGGTGGCGACTCCATTGGCAACCTCGACGACTCGGTCTACAACCGGTTGCTCAAGGAACGCATCATCTTCCTGGGCAGTGAGGTGACCGACCAGGTCGCCAACCGCATCTGCGCGCAGCTGCTGCTGCTCGCCGCGGAGGACCCGGACCGCGACATCAACCTGTGGATCAACTCGCCGGGTGGCTCGGTCTACTCCGGCATGGCGATCTACGACACCATGCAGTTCATCGACAACGACGTGTCGACCGTGGCGATGGGCATGGCTGCCTCGATGGGTCAGCTGCTGCTCTGCGCGGGCACCAAGGGCAAGCGGTACGCCCTGCCTCACGCACGGATCATGATGCACCAGCCGTCCGGTGGTCTGGGCGGCACGGCGTCCGACATCGCCATCCAGGCGGAGCAGATGCTCTACACGAAGCGGATGTTCCAGGAGCGGGTCGCGCACCACACCGGCCAGAGCCAGTCGCAAATTGAGGCCGACTCGGACCGGGACCGTTGGTTCACCGCCCAGGAGGCCATGGACTACGGCTTCATCGACAAGGTGATCATCGGGGCCGCACAGGTTCCGGATGGCGCCGGGACCCTGAGCTGAGGAGCTGACGATGACCGATCTGAGCCTGCCGCCCCAGTTCGCGGCCGTGCACAACCGCTACGTGCTGCCGTCGTTCGTCGAGCGCACGTCGTACGGGGTCAAGGAGTCGAACCCGTACAACAAGCTCTTCGAGGACCGGATCATCTTCCTCGGCGTCCAGGTGGACGACGCGTCGGCCAACGACGTGATGGCCCAGCTGCTGACGCTCGAGGGCACCGACCCGGACCGCGACATCATCATGTACATCAACTCGCCGGGCGGTTCGTTCACCGCCATGACGGCGATCTACGACACCATGCAGTACGTCCGTCCGGACATCTCGACGGTCTGCCTCGGGCAGGCGGCGAGCGCGGCGGCGGTGCTGCTCTCGGCGGGCACTCCGGGTAAGCGGATGGCCCTGCCGAACTCGCGGATCATCATCCACCAGCCGGCCACCGAGGGCGGCTACGGGCAGGGCTCGGACATCGAGATCCAGGCCCGGGAGATCCTGCGGATGCGTACGCAGCTGGAGGACATGCTGTCCCGCCACTGCAACCGCCCGATCGAGCAGGTTCGCAAGGACATCGACCGTGACAAGATCATGACGGCCGAGGAGTCCAAGGAGTACGGGCTGGTCGACACGATTCTGACCAGCCGCAAGAAGGGTTTGCTGGCGGCCAACGCCGCCCGCTGAGCCGTACCGGGTCAGAGGTTGGCCGGGGCTTTCGTTCCCGGCCGACCTCTGACACACCCGTTTTGGGGGTCGGAGAATGCCCCGCCAGCGGGTAACGTCGGGTCCGTACCGCTTCGCCGGCTGGGCTGGCGGCGCGAACCAAACCGGGCGGCGTGCAACGTCCGCAGGTCAGGGCCGGGTCTCCGGCCGATGAGTGCAGGGAGAACGTAGGTGGCACGGATCGGTGACGGCGGCGACCTACTGAAATGCTCCTTCTGCGGCAAGTCGCAGAAGCAGGTCAAGAAGCTCATCGCGGGCCCTGGGGTCTACATCTGCGACGAGTGCATCGATCTCTGCAACGAGATCATCGAAGAGGAGCTGGCCGAGTCCGGCGAGGTGAAGTGGGAAGAGCTTCCCAAGCCGATGGAGATCTGCCAGTTCCTCGACACCTACGTCGTGGGTCAGGATCAGGCCAAGAAGGCGCTCGCCGTAGCGGTCTACAACCACTACAAGCGGATCCAGGCCGAGGCGGCTGGCGCGCCGGGCTCCGGCAGTGACGCCGTCGAGCTGGCCAAGTCCAACATCCTGCTGCTCGGCCCGACGGGGTGCGGCAAGACGCACCTGGCGCAGACCCTCGCCCGGATGTTGAACGTCCCGTTCGCCATCGCCGATGCCACCGCGCTGACCGAGGCGGGCTACGTGGGCGAGGACGTGGAGAACATCCTCCTCAAGCTGATCCAGGCCGCCGACTACGACATCAAGCGCGCCGAGACCGGCATCATCTACATCGACGAGGTCGACAAGATCGCCCGCAAGTCGGAGAATCCCTCGATCACCCGGGACGTCTCCGGTGAGGGCGTGCAGCAGGCGCTGCTCAAGATGCTCGAGGGCACGGTGGCCAACGTGCCGCCGCAGGGTGGCCGTAAGCACCCACACCAGGAGTTCATCCAGATCGACACCACCAACGTGCTGTTCATCTGTGGTGGGGCGTTCGCCGGCCTCGACCAGATCATCGAGTCCCGCACCGGGCAGGGCGGCACCGGTTTTGGCGCCCGGCTCCGGTCGGTCTCCGAGCGGTCGACCGACGACATCTTCAGCCAGGTCATGCCGGAAGACATGCTCAAGTTCGGGTTGATCCCCGAGTTCGTCGGCCGGCTACCGGTCATCACCAACGTTCGCAGCCTGGACCGCAGCGCCCTCGTTCGGATCCTCACCGAGCCGCGCAACGCCCTGGTCCGGCAATACCAGCGTCTGTTCGAGCTGGACGGTGTCGAGCTCGAGTTCGACGAGCCGGCGCTGGAAGCCATCGCCGATCAGGCGATGCTCCGGGGCACCGGTGCACGTGGTCTACGGGCCATCATCGAGGAGGTTCTGCTCTCCGCGATGTACGAGGTGCCGAGCAACCCCGACGCCGCCCGCGTGCTGATCACCCGCGAGGTTGTCCTGGAGAACGTCAACCCGACCATCGTGCCGCGTGAGTTCACCGGGCGCCGGGCTCGGCGCGACCGCGAAGACAAGTCCGCCTGATCCTTTCCGCATCCCGCCGGCCGTTCGATCCTGAGCGGCCGGCGGGATCGTGTTCGGCGCCGTTCGCCAGTGACCACCGCCCGTGCCGGTCAGGCCGTGGCGCTGTCCGTGAACGGGTCTTCAGCCGTACCCTGGGCTCATGCGTGTCGCCGTCTGCCAGCTGAACGCCCGGGACGACCGTAAGGCAAATCTGGCGGCCGCTGAGGCCCTGCTGGAGCGCGCCGCCGCCGGCGGCGCGGATCTCGCCGTCCTTCCGGAGTACGTCGACTACCTGGGTCCGGCAGCTGGGCTGCCCGACCCGGAGCCGGTCGACGGGGAGGTGGGTAGCTTCTTCGCCGGGGTGGCCAGGCGGCTCGGGATCTGGGTGGTGGCCGGTTCGTTCCATGAGGCGGGTCCGGACCCGGACCACACGTGGAACACCTCGCTGGTCTTCGACCGTTCCGGCAGTCTGGCCGCGAGCTATCGCAAGATCCACCTGTACGACGTGGAGATCCCCGGTCGGGTCTCCTATCGGGAGTCGACGAGTGTCGCGCCCGGGGCCCAACCCGTGGTGGTCGACGTCGAGGGGCTACGGGTCGGCCTGTCGATCTGCTACGACCTGCGCTTCCCGGAGCTCTACCGGCTGCTCGCGTCCGATGGCGGCGCGCAGCTGCTCGTGGTTCCGGCAGCGTTCATGATGCACACCGGCCGGGACCACTGGGAGGTCCTGCTGCGGGCCAGGGCGATCGAGAACCAGTGTTTCGTGGCGGCGGCCGCTCAGACCGGCGACCACGAGCCAGGTCGCACCTGCTTCGGGCGCAGCATGGTGGTCGACCCGTGGGGAACGGTCATCGGCCAGGTGCCGGACGGCCCGGGGGTCTCCGTCGTCGACCTGGACCTGGAGCGGCTCGACACGATCCGCGCCGAGCTGCCCAGCCTGGCCAACCGCCGGCTCTGAGGCTCAGCCTGGCCAACCTCGGCTTTGAGGTGTGGGGCGGGCCAACCGCGGCTTTGAGGCTTTGAGGTGTGCGGCGGGCCAACCACCGGCTCGGAACCTCAACCCTCCAGCAGGACGCCGATCACCGCGAACCCGGCGATGGCCGCGGCGGTGACCAGCAGCGCCGTGGTCATCCGGGACCTGCCCCGTCGGGCCAGCCGTCCCACCGAGAGCACAAGCACGACCAGCACGACCGCGCCGATCACCACCTGCCAGAACGGCCCGATGAGGCCGAGCAGCGCCTGCTCGGCGAACACCCTGGTGCCGTGCCCGGACTCATCCATGATTGACACTCTGGCACGTCGAGGCGGCCCGCGTCCTCGGCTGTGCCGGGGAGTCGAGGTTGCTGGCAGCTCGGCGGCGCCAGGAACCGGCGGGTGCTCTTCGTCCGAACCAGTGATGAACCCTGATTTGCCTTCTCCGGGCCGTCCGCGTAACTTTCTCTCTGCACGGGGGAGGCCGGACAAACCGGCCGAGAACGGGCGCCAGGCTCGTGGCGGGAACGCCGAGCGGGACTGAGGATCGGGCGGTGCGGAACACTCCGGAAACGGGGTTGCGAACGCGAAGCCGACCGGGTAGAGTTTCGAAGCCGGCAGGAGCCGGGCGGAGAGCCGCAAAGCGGCGATCGGCCGGTCTGCGGTTTCCCACGACAGAAACGAACGTCGGTAACGACGTGCGTCATCGTGGACTCGAGCAAGCAAGACTATCCGCATCACCGGATGAAGCATGACGAACCGCGAAATATCGGTTTGACACAGCGGAAACGAGCGGGTAACGTAGTAAAAGTGCCTGGCGCTGAAAGCGCGGGGCGCGAA
>NZ_JBEZEH010000321.1:0-4906 GCF_040648775.1 Micromonospora sp. NPDC049089 | reverse complement strand
GCCGCGAGGGCGTCGCCGGCGCCGGTCGGGTTGCCGGCCACCCGTTCGGGCGCGCGGGCGTCGTAGGCGGCCCCGCCGCTGACCGCCACGAACCCGTCCGCGCCACGGGACACGACGCCCGCGTCGGCGCCGAGCCGGACGAGCCGGTGCGCCACCTCGACGGCGTCGTCGCGAGTACGCACCGGGCGGCCGAGCAGATCCGCCGCCTCGTGGGCGTTGGGTTTCACAAGCGTCGGTGCGGCGGTCAGCGCGTGGCGGAGCGCGGCGCCCTCGGTGTCCACGATGGTCTCGGCACCGCCGGCCCGCGCGATGGCGACGAGATCGCGGTACGCGGTCTCCGGCACGCCCGGTGGCCGGCTGCCGGACAGCACCACGACCCGGGCCGCCCGGACCCGCTGGGCGAACACGTCCCGGAACGACTCCCACTGGCCGGCGGTGACGTACGGGCCCGGTTCGTTGAGGACCGTCGCCGTGTCCCGCCCGAGAACGGTGACCGTGCGGCGGGTCTCCGCGTCGAGGCGGACGAACCGCGCCGGTACGCCGGCGGTCGCCAGTTCGGCCTCGATCTGCTCGCCGGCGGCACCGCCGGCCAGGCCGAGGACAATCGCCTCGGCGCCCAACTGCCGCAGCACCCGGGCGACGTTCAGGCCCTTGCCACCGGCGCGGGAGACCACGTCCGTCACCCGGTGGGAGGTGTCCGGCACCAGGTCGGGCACGGTGTAGGTGACGTCAAGTGCCGGATTGAGCGCCACCGAGATGATCAGGTCGCCGGGCGCCCCGGACTCCGGCGGACCGCCGCCGTCCAGGTCTCGTTTCATGTCCGCCTCTTCCGACGACGCCGGCCCATGAGTACGCATGATCTTTCATGACGCCTGAGCGCGAGAATCAATCAAGATGTTGCAGACCCTAGGATCTGGCACCGGCGACGTCAAGGTCGGTCCTGAGCGCTCGCGCGCCGTCACGGCCCCTGCTTGCACCCGCGTCGAGGAGGCGCGGCGTGTTTCGGCAGGCCCGAAGTGCCGCGTTCCGCTCCCGCCGAAAGTTGCACCAATTTGCACGGCCACCGTGACACCAATGGCCGGAGAGCCGGCGGGTGACCGTCGCGGAGAGCGAGGAAACGGGCTCTTGACGGGTGTCGATATCGCTCGTAAGTTCGTCCGACATCTGACGTAGGACAATCTCACGCTGTCCGAAGGACCACCCATGACCACACGACTCCCCCGCCGCGCGGTCGCGCTGGCGGGCGCCGCCGGTGCCCTCGCCGCCGTCGTTCCGCCCGGCCGCGCCGATGCTGCGATCGCCTCGACGTCCCTCCCGGTACTCGGCGTCTCCGACGACTGGAACGCCGTCCTCGCCCGTACGCCTCAGGTGCAGCTCGCACCCGGCGCCACGTACACCCTCACCGCGCCGGTCGCCCTGCCCGAGCACTGCCTCATCGTCGGCAACGGCGCGACTGTCACAGTCCCCGACGACCAGACCGGCGCTCTGTCCATCGTGGGCCGCAGCGGTGTCACCATCAGCGGCGTCCACTTCCTCGGACGCCAGGCCAGCCCGGTCGGCACCGCACCACAGTTCGCGCACGTCGCCGTCCGGATCAGCCGCAGCACCGGAGTACGCATCCTGGACTGCGACTTCACGAACTGGCGCGGTGCCGGCCTGGCGATCACCGGCTCGACGGCCGACGACTACTTCGGCTACCGGCTCAAGGTCGACGGCAACGCCTTTCACCGCTGCTACTTCGGCGTCTCGTTGGCCGACCGCAGTGAGTACTCGCAGGTGACAGCGAACAGCTTCACCTCGTGCCGACTCGCCATCTGGAACTCGTCGGGGAACTGGACGATCAACGGCAACGTCGTCGTCGGCTGCTACGGCGCCTACTACTCGTTCGCCCAGACCAGCCCGTACGGCGCGCTCGCCAGTGACAACTGGGGGCACGGCAGCCTGACCGGCAACACCGTCAACCACTCCAACGGCGGCGTCCCCGTGCGATGGAGCACCGCGCTGTCGTTCCCGATCGGCGCGACGGTCCGCGACCCGGGCCCCGGTGTGGTCGTCGACGGCGTCCTGCCGCCGACCTTCACCGGCAACACCCTCTGGTACAGCGACGTCCGCGCCACGAACCTGCTCGGCACCCGGTGGCTGCTGTCCGGGTGCACGCTCTCCAACCTCGCCGTCACCTGCGCCGGAAGCGTCCCGGTGCACCTGGTCGGCACGCAGTCCAACAGCGGCACCGCGCCCCTGTTGCAGGGCAACGTCAAGGATCTCCTACCGCTCTGAACGATCGGGGGTACACGACCGTGTTCTCGTCCCGCAAGCGGCTCCTTCCTCTCGTCCTCACCTCCCTGCTGGTCGGCGTGGGGCTCAGCGTCCCGTCGGCGGCCCGGGCGGCAAATCCGACACCCCAGGTCGCGCCGAGCGTCCGGGAGTGGGCCGGCGGCACCGGCGTCTGGACGCTCACCGCGTCATCCCGGATCCTGGTTGACCCCGCGTACGCCAGCCAGTTGTCGACGGCCGCGACGTCGCTGCGCGTCGACCTCGGCGCGATAAGCGGTGCCGACGTACCCGTCGTCTCGTCGGCGACACCGGGAACCGGTGATATCTTGCTCACCCTCAACGCTGGCGACCCCGGCATCGGCGACCAGGGTTACCTGCTGACCGCCGGGTCGGCCGTCGTGGTCCGCGCGAACGCGGCAGCCGGCGCGTACTACGGCACGCAGACCCTGCTGCAAGTGATCAAGCAGAGCGCGGCGAGGACGACGGTGCCGGCGGGGACCATCCGGGACTACCCGCAGTACCGGGACCGTGGGGTGATGCTCGACGTCGGCCGGCACTTCTACGAGATGGACTACCTGGAGAACCTGCTCCGTCGGATGGCGTGGCTACGCCTGAACACGCTGCGCCTGCACCTCACCGAGTGGAACGGCTTCCGGCTGCGCAGCGACAGGTATCCCGGGCTGGCGTCGGCGCAGTCCTACAGCAAGGCCGACCTGCGACGACTTCAGGACGTCGCCAAGCGGTACCACATCACGATCGTTCCCGAGATCGACCTGCCGGGCCACGCGACGGCCATGACGACGTACGACCCGACGATGCGGTTCTCCTGCTCGTCGATGGACTACGCGCCCTGGCCGGGCGGTGAGAGGGGCGGCTGGACGCTGAACCTCACCAAGGACAACGCCCGGACGTTCGTGATGAACCTGCTGTCGGAATTCGTGCCGCTGTTCGACGGTCAGTACTTCCACATCGGCGGCGACGAGTACCAGACCGACGCCGCCAAAAACTCGTGCCCCGAGCTGGTCAGCTACGCGCAGGCGCGGGCTTTCGCCTACCCCGGTGACGTCTTCACGGAGTTCATGAACCTGATGAACGACAAGGTGCGCTCGTACGGCAAGACGGCCCAGCTGTGGAACTGGTGGGAGACGAACGGTCAGCAGACCAGCATCAAGCCGGCGACGAACATCGTCCTCACGCCGTACACGGGGTCGCTGAACTACTTCTACAACCTGGGCCACACGGTGGTCGGCGTGCCGGAGAGCACCCTGTACGTGACACCCGGGCTCAACCTCTACGTGAACACCAAGAACGTCTACGAGAGCTGGGCGCCGGACCAGAACGCGAAGGTCAACGGCTACCAGATGGCCCGCTGGTCGGACGCCGTGGAGTACCAGACCGACGAGTGGTTCGACCAGTATGCGAAGCGGCCGACCGAGGTCGTGGCGGAGCGCCTGTGGGGCGGCCCGCGCTCGGGCACCGTGGAGGCGTTCTTCGCCCGCGTCGACGCGACCGGGGACGCCCCGGGCGTGCCGAGCGTGGTCCAGGTCAACGACACCCCCACGGGCACCGGTGACAACCAGTTCAGCTACTCGGGCACGTGGTCCTACGGCACCGGTGGCGCTCAGCAGTTCCAGCGCGACGACCACTACAGCAGCACGCTCGACAGCGCCTACCAGGTGCGCTTCACCGGCAACGAGATCAAGCTCTTCGCCGCCCGCGCGGCGAACCACGGGCGGGCGGGCGTCTCGATCGACGGCGGCCCGGAGACTGTCGTCGACCTGTACTCCCCCACCCGGGTGGACCAGGCGATGGTCTTCACCAGCGGACCGCTCGCGCAGGGTTCGCACGTCCTGCGAGTGCGGGTGCTGAACAGCAAGAACGCCAGCTCCTCCGGTACGGCGGTCACGGCGGACAAGGTCGAGGTGTCCACCGCGGCGACGCCGGCGGCCGCCTTCGACCCGTCGACCGAGTACCGCGCGGTCAACCGCAACAGCGCCAAGGTGCTCGAGGTGCCGGCGGGCAGCGGGGACGGCGGCGGCGCCATCCAGTGGTCCAGCAACGGTGCGACGCACCAACGCTGGACGCTCGCCGACGCCGGCGGCGGCTACTACCGGATCGTCAACCGCAGCAGCGGCAAGGTGCTGGACGTGTCCGGCGGGTCCACCGCCGACGGGGCGAGCGTCGTGTAGTGGACGTCCCACGACGGCGCGAACCAACTGTGGAGCGTCATCCCGGTCGGCACGTACTTCACGATCATCAATCGGAACTCCGGCAAGGCGCTCACCGTCGCCAACGCCGCGACCAACGACGGCGCCGCAGTCGTCCAGTCGACCTACCGCGGAGGTACCGAACAGCAATGGACCCTCGCCCGATGACCCACCGACCGAGGTCACGATCCGCAGCAGCGGCCGCGTACTCGATCTCGCCGGAATGATCACCGACAACGACGTGGACGTCGTCCAGCGCACCGCGCCCGGCGCGACCCGCCAACAGTGGTCGCTGTCCTAGGACCGTCGTCGCAGGACGCCGCGGGGGGGTCCTGCGGCCCCCGGCGGGGCGTGCACAGGCGGACGGGGGGAGCTCCCCCACGCGGACCCGCCAGCAGTGGCGGGGTCCCACAGGTGGGCCCCAG
>NZ_JBEZEH010000320.1:0-4940 GCF_040648775.1 Micromonospora sp. NPDC049089 | reverse complement strand
GGGGGCCGGGCGACGCCCCGACCCACCGGCGCCGAGCGTGGTTGGACACGGGAGGGACCGAAAGACCCCGTGAACACCGACGCGCCCCGGCTGGTGGGCCGGGGCGCTTCGTTCGAGGTGGTGGAGGTGCCGGGAATCGAACCCGGGTCCTTCGCCGGTTTGTCAGGGCTTCTCCGAGCGCAGCTCGCTGTGCCTCTACTCGGCCCCACCGCTCACGCGAGCAAGTTGGTGTGACGGGCCCAGTCGCTGATTAATCTCGCCGCACGGACCCCGCGACCGGGTCCGATTGGCCAGCCTCCTAGCTGATGCCGGCTACTGGGACGAAGGCGTTCCCAGGCCGACAGACTTAGCTACTCGCCTCAGGCGGCGAGAGCGAAGTCAGCGCGATTTTGCTTGGCGCTTATAAGTTTCCGACGACCGATTCTCGAGACGACGTCGGCTTCCTCGGCTCGCTTCCCCTGTCGCTGCGTACGAAGTCGAAACCAGTCACCCCCTCGACAGGCCGCCGATGTGGCGGCACTGACAAGACTAACGCCTGCCGCAACAGCTTTCATCCCGAGCCCCGGGCCGGCGCGCCGACCCGGACAAACAGGATGAACTAGTCGTCCATTCCCTTGCCGCGTCGACCGGACACCCGGGCGATCTCCCGGTCCGCGTCGCGCTTGGCGAGATCCTGGCGCTTGTCGTACGACTTCTTGCCCTTGGCCAGGGCGATCTCGACCTTGGCCCAGCCGTCCGAGAAGTAGACCTGCAACGGGACGATGGTGAAGCCGCCCTCGCGGGTCCTGCCGAGGAGCTTGTCGATCTCGCCCCGGTTGAGCAGCAGCTTGCGGGTACGCCGGGGCTCATGGTTGGTCCAGGTGCCCTGGGTGTACTCCGGGATGTGCATCGCGTGCAGGAACAACTCGCCGTCACGTTCCTGCGCGAACGCGTCGACAAGTGACGCTCGCCCGGCCCGCAGCGACTTGACCTCGGTGCCGGTCAGCGCCATGCCCGCCTCGTACGTGTCGAAGATGGCGTAGTCGTGACGCGCCTTCTTGTTGGAGGCGACCACCTTGCGCCCCTTTTCCCGTGGCATCGGTGCCACCCCCTCTCCTGGCGTCCGCGGCCGGGCTCACCCCGGCCGGACAACCGATCATGCTACCCGAATCACAAGGACCCTCCCGCGCCGTTTATTTCCGGCTGCGGGAGGGTCCTCGGGAGACCACGGGACGACCCGTACGGTGCCTAGACCCGCAGGTAGAAGCGCAGGGTGATCCAGGCGGTGCCCGCGCTGACCAGACCACCGACGCCGGCCATCAGCGGGAAGATGAACAGGATGTCGCCCCAGGTGATCGGCGAGAGCAGACCCTGCAACGCGCTCAGCGACCCGTCGAAGAGCAGATACTTCGCCGCGACCAGGGCCACCAGACCGAGCAGTGAACCGATCAGGCCGGCCACCACGGCCTCCAGCACGAACGGCGCCTGGATGAACCAGTTGGACGCGCCGACCAGCTTCATGACCGCCACCTCACGCCGCTTGCTGTACGCGGCCACCTGAATGGTGTTCGCGACGAGCAGCAGTGCGGCGACCGCCATCACGATGGCGGCGGCCAGGGCGATGTTCTGAATCGCGGTGAGGATGTTGAAGATCTTGTCGAGCAGTCGACTCTGGTCGACGATCTCCTCGACACCCTCCGTGTCCTTGTACTGGTCGTAGACGTTCTTGTACTGCTCCGGATTGTTCAGTGTGAGTCGGAAGGACTCGGGCAGCTGGTCCGGCTTGACCGCGTTGACCAGATCCGGCGCGTCCTGGTACATCGACTTGAAGCGCTCGTACGCCTGGGCCTTGTCGACGTAGATGACCTCCTTGACCAGGGGGTCGCCGTCGAGCTTGGTCTGCAGGTCGGTGCGCTGCTGCTCGCTGACCTCCTGCTCCATGAAGATCGAGACCTGGATGTTCTTGTAGTAGAGGTCCTTCATGTCGTCGACCTGGCGGTACATCAGACCGCTGGCGCCGAGCATGGTCAGCGAGACCGCCATCGTGATGATCATCGCGATGGACATGGTCACGTTGCGCCACAGTCCGACCAGTACCTCGGACAGGACGTATTTCACGCGCATCGGGGTTTCCTCCGGGTCTCCGGCATGAGGTGTTCGTCGTCAGGCTGCGCAGGGGTGGAGCGCCGGCTCACCCGTAGACGCCGCGGGCCTGGTCACGCACGATGCGACCGCTCTCAATCTCAACGACGCGGCGGCGCATCTGGTTCACGATGTTGGAGTCGTGGGTGACCATCACGACGGTCGTGCCGGTGCGATTGATCCGGTCCAGCAGACGCATGATCTCGATCGAGGTGTCCGGGTCCAGGTTTCCGGTGGGCTCGTCCGCCAGCAGGATCAGCGGACGGTTCACGAACGCCCGGGCGACGGCGACCCGCTGCTGCTCACCACCGGAGAGCTCGTGCGGGTAGCGATGCTCCTTGCCACCGAGCCCGACCAGCTCCAGCACCTCCGGCACGACCCGGCGGGCAACCGCCTTCGTCTTGCCGATCACCTCGAGGGCGAACGCCACGTTCTCGTAGGCGGTGCGGTTGGGCAGCAACCGGAAGTCCTGGAAGACGCAGCCGATCGAGCGCCGGAAGTGGGGTCGCTTCCAGGAGCGCATCGACGTGACGTCCTTGCCGTTGACGACGACGCGCCCCTTGTTGGGGGCCACCTCGTGCAGCAGCATTTTGATGATCGTGGACTTGCCGGAGCCGGATGGACCGATGAAGAAGACGAACTCGCCCTTCTCGATCGAGACGGACACGTTGTCGAGCGAAGGCCGGGACGCCTTCGGGTACGTCTTCGTCACTTGCTCAAGCTGAATCACGGGTGGTGAGTCTACGCGGTGTAACAACTGAGCCAAGCCCCACGCCCCACAGATCCGGCGCGCGTCGTCGAATCAGGCCTCTACCTGGAGATCGATGACGCGCTCCGCCCGCGAGCCGTCACGCAGTGTCGTTGGCGAGTTGACGCTGCTTGCGCCAACGGATGCCGGCCTCGATGAAATCGTCGAGGTCGCCGTCGAAGACCCCGCTCGGATTGCCGGTCTCCTGCTCGGTTCGGAGATCCTTCACCATCTGATACGGGTGCAGGACGTAGGAGCGCATCTGGTCGCCCCACGAGCTCGTGCCGCCGCTCTTGAGGCCGGCCATCTTCTCTTCCTCCTCCTGGCGCTTGCGCTCCAGGAGCCGGGCCTGAAGCACCCGCAGCGCGGAGGCCTTGTTCTGCAACTGGGACTTCTCGTTCTGGCAGGTCACCACGATGCCCGTCGGAATGTGCGTCAGGCGCACCGCCGAGTCGGTGGTGTTGACGCTCTGCCCACCCGGCCCGGAGGAGCGGTAGACATCGACCCGAACCTCGTTCTCCGGGATGTCAATGTGGTCGGTCTGTTCGGTGACCGGCAGAACCTCGACACCCGCGAAGCTGGTCTGCCGACGGCCCTGGTTGTCGAACGGGCTGATCCGGACCAGCCGGTGCGTGCCCGACTCGACGCTGAGCGTGCCGTACGCGTACGGCACCTTCACCGCGAAGGTGGCCGACTTCAGGCCCGCCTCCTCGGCGTACGACGTCTCGTAGACCTCGGTGGGGTAGCCGTGCCGCTCCGCCCAGCGCAGGTACATCCGCAGCAGCATCTCGGCGAAGTCCGCGGCGTCCACGCCACCCGCGCCGGCCCGGATGGCGACCAGCGCCTCCCGGGAGTCGTACTCGCCGGAGAGCAGGGTGCGGACCTCCATCTCCTGGATGGCCTTGGTCAGCCCGGTGATCTCCGACTCGACCTCGGTCAGCACACCCGGGTCGGCCTCGGCCTCGGCCAGCTCCAGCAGCACCTGGGCGTCGTCGAGCCCGGAGCGCAGGCTGCCCAGCTTGCTGATCTCGCCGTTGACGTACGACAGCTGCGAGGTCACCTGCTGGGCCTTGGCCTGGTCGTCCCACAGATCGGGGGCGGAGGCCTCCTGCTCCAGGCGGGCCTTGTCCTCGTGGAGCCGGTCGAGGTTGAGGACGGCCTCGATGTTTCGCAGGGTCGCGTCGAGTTCCTTGAGCTGTTCGGCGTAATCGGCAGCGGTCACGACAGACAAGCGTACTGCGTCGGGAGCGGAGCAGCTCGTTCCCTATGCGCGAACCCGCCGACCATCACCCGACGGGGGCGGACTTCAACCACGACAGGGCCGCCCGGTGGTAGGCGACGGCGAACTCCAGCGCGCTGGCGTCGTACGTCTCGCCGTCCCGTTTGGCGTTCTTCACCTGCTCCCGCACCTGGGCGAGGGCCTCGGTGTGGTATTCGTTGGCCGAGGCGTAAAGGCCCTTCAGCTGGCTGGCGGAGTGCAGGTTGCCGAACGCCATCCGGAGCGCTATCGGGTTGCGGATGGTGTCCCGCCCCGGGTTCTCCGCGAGCCAGCGGGAAAACGTCCGTTTTCCGCTGGCGGTGAGTGCGTAGGGCTGGCTCATCCGCGGGCCCGGCTTGCCGAGCCGCACGTAACCCCGCTCAGCCAGCACCGGCAACTCGCGGTACACCTGACTGCGGGTCATCGACCAGTACGGCGCCAGACGGCGCTCAGCGGCGGCCATCAACTGACCGCCTGTCATCGGGCCCTCGTGGAGGAGGCCGAGAAGGGCCGCCGCCGTAGGGTTGACTCCGGAATCCGCCATGGCCACTACGCTGCCACTTTGCGCACCCGGCGTCCAGGATTTGCCGGTTTGCCACCCGACAGGACTTCCTAAGTGCACTGTCGGCGGCAGACTGTCCGTTGAGGACTATCGATGGATTGCCACATTCCGGGCATCCCGCCGGCGGCGCCCACGCGCCGCCGGCGGGGGGTGGCCGGTGCTCCCCTGTGGGGGGTTGTGTTGTGGGTGGGGGGGCCGAAGGTGTCCTTGTTTGTCCCCGGGGGGTGCCGGCGGACCAGGGTGGTGCAGGG
>NZ_JBEZEH010000319.1:0-5026 GCF_040648775.1 Micromonospora sp. NPDC049089 | reverse complement strand
CGTTTGCGTTGTCACCGCCGGCGGGGTCTACCCAGCGGCAGTTACGGCAGCGGACGGCCGAGACGGGCACAGGTACGGGTTCCGTAGGTTCCGCCCTGGTAGGCGGGGAACTTCAGGGACGCGCGTGACTGCGGCCCGAACTGGCCGTCCGCGCTGATGCCCGCCTTGCTCTGAGCGAACTTCAGCGCGTTGAAGGTCAATTGGCCGAAGGCCGCGTCCTCGCTGAGCAGCGTCTTGCCGGCGGGTGCGAGGTAGCAGTCGTTCAGGGCCTCCTGGAGGGCGCCCGTGCCCGGTCCGCCGTCGCCCCAGACCAGCGAGCACGGCAGGACGCCGTACTTGCCGACCGGTGCGGCGACCTGATAACCGGCCTGGTTGCTGACGACGTCGTAGGACTCGCATTCCGGCTGACTGCGAGCGTGGGCAGGGCTGGCGGCGACGAGCGTGCCCGCGAGCACGGTCACGAGCAATGCGAGCAGTGCTGCCAAACGCTTCATCGAGTTCTCCTTCATCGCGGTGTCGTCCGATGCCCGGGACCCCCGTCGGGCTTCTCCCCGGGCAGTCGGACTCCTGGCAGGACATCCACCGCACGGCTCGTGTCCTGAAGTCAGGCTGGTGCGACGCGAGGTTGTCCAACAGGGCGGTGGCGCCGGACAAACAACGTCGGACAACCCTCAGGACGTGTGCGCAGCTCAGTCAGCGACTCGGCGGTGAGCCGCAGGAAGGGGCGTACCGTTCTGAGGGGATGTGCCTCGCCCACTCCTGCCGGGTCAGCTCACGGCCGGCCTTGGTGCAGATCTGAGCCCTGGCGGCGCGGAGATCGAACGACCAGCGGACGATTCGGCCGTCCTCGGCACCGGAGATGAGAGTTCCGGCCGCAGTAAAGGCGAGCCCGCGGACTCTCGCGCCATGGCCGCTGAGGGTCGTGACCCGTCGCTGGGTGACGGTGTCCCAGATGATGATGGTCCGGTCGTCACCTGCGGACGCGATCCTGCGGCCGTCGCGACTGAAGGCAAGGACCTGGACGGGTGCGGTGTGGCCGTGCAGTACGGCGATTTCGCTGCCGGCCGCGGCATCCCAGAGCTTGACGCTACGACTGTCGCCGGCGGTCGCGAGCAGAGCTCCGTCAGGGCTGACAGCGATGTCCTGCACTGTGCCCTGCTGGCTCTTCACTCGGCTGAGAAGTGTGCCGGTGGTGACGTCCCACGTGTTGACGAAGCCGCCCACGCTCGCGCCCAGGAGACGGCGGCCGTCCGGGGTGAAGGCCAGCGACGTGACGATCTGCGCCGGGAACCTGGCTGTGATGTCCGTCGGGTTGTTGATGTCCCCGACGTCCCAGATGAAGGGGCCGAGCGTGGCGGCTGCGACGAGACGACCACCAGGATCGAAGGCAACGTCCGTAGACGCACCGACTCCCTTGGACACGATCGGTCGGGTGGCGTGTCGTCCACGTTGGAGATCCCAGATCGTGACGATGTTGTTCCGGGTCACGGCGGCGAGCCGGAGCCCGTCGGGGCTGAACGCGACGGCCTGGACCTCGTCTGGGTGCCCGCTGAGAACGGCCACCTGTTCACCGTCGGTGTCCCAGAGGCGGACGGTGCCGTCGCTGCCCGCTGAGGCGACACGTGTTCCGTCCGGGCTGATCTTCAGGTCTTTGACCTGTGCCGCGAAACCGCTGAACGGGGCGTCCTCCAGATTGTGGAGCACGATGGTTCCGTTGAAGCCGGCCGAGGCGAGCATCGCCCCGTCCCGGCTCAGTGCGACGGACACCGTTTCGGTGCGGCCGCGGTCCTGAAAGGTCTGCAGGGACTCGCGGCGTCGCACGTCCCACATCGTGATCGCGCCGTTCTCGTCGGCCACGGCGAGCTTGCTGTCGGTGGGCGCGGAGATGGTCCATGCGTAGCGGCCGGCCAGCGGTAACGGCGGAAGGCGGACCGGCTGGCCGGTGGCAAGATCCCACAGGTACACCCCGCGGTCGTCGGCGGAACCCGCGAGGACATACCCCGAGGGACCGAAGGCGACCGAGAAGACATGCTGGGCGGACAGTCTGGCGAACACGGTGCCGGTCGCCACACGCCAAGCGGCCGGGTGCTCCACCCCGTCGCTGGAGACAAGGATCGCGCCGTCGTGGCTGAACGTGAGGGATCTGACCGGACTCCGGTGCTCGCGGAGCACTGTGCGAGTTGTGGTCCGCAGATCGTAGAGGGCGATGTCGCCGGCACGGCCCGCATTCGCGTCGGCGCCGGGGCCGGCCGTGAGGCCGACGGCGAGCTTGGTCCCGTCCGGGCTGAAGGCCATGCCCGACCCGAGGCTGGTCTCCGTCAACCTGGTCTTCTGTTGGCGCGTCGCGACATCCCAGATGATGATGGACTTGTCGATCCCGACGGAGGCGAGCAGCCTTCCGTGGTCCGCGAAGGCCAGGTCGGAGGTCCGACCGGTGTGACCGGAGAGGTTGGCGATCCGCTCGCCACGTGCGGGGTCCCACAACCCGATGGTGCCGTCACCGGCCGCTGAGGCCAACAGGGAATGGTCCGGGTTGAACGCGACCGTGTAGATGGAGGGCCCGCCGACGTTGAGTTCGGTGCGGCGGGGCGCGGCCGCCGCGCTCAGCACGCTGCCCTGGGTCTCGGTGTTGGAGTTGAGGTGATCGGCCTCGACGGCCAGCAGGCCGGCCAGATCGGGATCGGTCGCGAGCAGGGATCGGGCTTGCAGCGACAGTTCGCTGGAGAGCGCGGCAACCTGCTGTCGGCGGGCGTCCTGGCGTTGTCGTACCGCGACGGCGCCACCCAGCAGGGCGAGTACGAGCAGGGTGGATATGCCTGCGACGAGACGCTTGAACAGGCGGGACTGACGTCGGCCGGCGTTCTGCTCGGACTCGGCGAGAGCGGAGCTGGCGTGCAGGAAGGAGCTTTCGAGTGCGTTGAGCTCCTCCGGACGGTCCTCGGCCAGGGCCTGCGCGCCCAGGAGTTGGGTTCCCCGGTACAGGGCTCCGGTATCACGGTCGAGCGTCGCCCAGGTGTGCGCGGCTTCGGTGAGACGCCGGTGGATCAGCAGGTTCGCCCGATCATCGGCCAGCCATCGGTGCAGCCGCGGCCAGGCCCGGATGAGCGCCTCATGGGCCACCTCCACGGTGCCGTCGCCCATGACCACCAGACGGGATTCGGCCAGCTGGTCCAGAACTCGGGCGGTGACCGCCTCATCGGCGATGCCGTCGAGTTCGGTACGCATGATGGGCCGCCGGGTGTCCTCGGTACCGTCGCCCAATGCGGTGAGCCGCAGGAAGACCCGGCGAGCGGCGTGTCGCTCGGCTGCCCCGAAGTCGCCATAGGCCCGCTCGGCGGTCTGGGCGATCGCCCCGCGTACGCCGCCGCTCGCCTGATAGGCCGACAGAGTGAGGGTTTCCCCGCTTCGTCGTTGCCACGTCTCGAGGAGCGCGTGTGAGACGAGCGGCAGAGCGCCCGGCTCGTCGGCGGCATCGGCGAGCACCGTACTGACCAGGTCGGCTTCGACGCCCATGCCGACCTGGGCGGCGGGCCGAATGATGATCTCCCGCAGGTCGGTGGCGCTCACCGGCCGCACCAGGAGGTGCGCCTCGTCCTCCAGCGCGACGGCCAGGTCCGGATATTGCATGAGGTGGGCGAGGAAGTCGGCGCGTACCCCGAGTACCACAGTGGTGCGGCGATCGGCCCCCCGCGCGGCGTCCAGCAGCGCCTCGATGAACCGGCGGCGTTCCGCCTTGTCGGGGCAGAGTGTGAACACCTCCTCGAACTGATCCACCACCAACAGCGCGCGGGTCTGCGGGGGGCCGCCTGCCAGTGCGCTCCGCACCGCGATGTCGAGCGCGGCGGCATCCGCCGCCAGCTGCTTTCGGATCTCTGGGGCGTCCTGGCCGGTCAACTTCGCGACTTCGGCGGCCAACGCCTCCAGCGGGTGTTCGGTCGGCGTCAACAACATCGTCTGCCACCGCTGGGCGAGCCCACGGTCGGCGGTGATGGCTCCCAGCAGACCGGCCCGTAGCAACGAGGACTTGCCGCTTCCGGAAGCCCCGATGACTGCGGTCAGGCACCGCCGATCGGCCCGTGCCAGCAGCCGCTCGACCAGCTCCGTACGGCCGAAGAACAGCTCCGCCTGCTCGGGCTGGAATGCCGTCAGCCCCTGATACGGGCAGCGTTGCGCGATGGTCTCGGCGGTGCTGGAGGCGACCGCCGCTTCGGCGATGGCCGACCACCGTGCCCGCCATTCGGCCGGGTCGCCGCCGCAGGCCTGAACGTACGCGAGCGTCACCTCCAGCGTCGGCAGCCGGCCACCCTTCGCCGCGTCCGCCAACGTGCTTGCCGAGTAGTGCGCGCGCCGAGCCAGGAGCCGATAGCTCGGGTTGCCCGCGTGCTCCCGCAACTGTCGTAGCTGCCACGCCAACCGTTGCACCGGGCCCGCCGCCGGGTCCACTGGCTTCTCCGGACGGCCCAATACCCACCTCCGCATACTGGGCCGCAACTCTGGCCGCGCGACCATGGCGAGCTTCGGCACGGGCGCCCATCGGATCGGGCCAGAAGAAGTATCCAGTTGTGGCGATGCGGTTGCGGCCCGGGGCTCGGTCCGCGTCGCCAGGCAGCAGGTAACGACTGTCCCATGGGAGCGGGGGAACACGCGGTTGGGCCTGGCGTTGCGCTACCGTCAAGGCGCGCGCCCCCGGCGTCGATCAGTCCGCGTCCGCCGGCCGTCGGCCGTCGATGGCCCGCATGACCCCACCAATCCAAGGAGACCCGATGCCGGAGCCTGAGCCCGCCCAGGACGCCGACGCGGCGGCAGCCGACACCTCAACCACGGCCGAGACCGAGGGTGAGCCCGATCCGCCTGCCGCTCCCGCGAATCGGGCTGCCCGACGCGCGAAGGGCAAGGTCGCCTCACCTCAACCGTTCGGAAAGGGTCAGAACCCCACTGGCCGGGGCTCGGTCCAGGGCCCCCGCCAGTGGGGTAACCGCCGTAGCGGTTGATCCGTGACAGGCGCTCTGTCACCACACCCATGATC
>NZ_JBEZEH010000318.1:0-5030 GCF_040648775.1 Micromonospora sp. NPDC049089 | reverse complement strand
CCAGCGTGCGCGCCGGGTCGGCCAGCTCGGCGGCGGCGACCCCCCGGAAGACCAGCACCCAACCGATCGGCACCATCGGAGGCCCGCACCAGCTGGGCGCCCAGGTAGAGGGCCAGGGAGATCGGGGCGTCGTCGAACTCGGCGCGTAGCTCGCGCTGCCGGGTGCGGCAGGGCCAGGGCGCATCGCAGCCGGCGCAGCTCCAGATCGGTAGCACCGGGCCGTGCGTGGTCATACGCGGCCTCCGAGCAGCGCCGCCGTCAGCGACCGCGTCTGCTGGCTCGCCGCCCAGTCCACCTGCCAGCACGGGTACGGCGTGAGCAGCGACCACCACGCCCGGCAGCCGGCGCACATCACCTTCAGCCCTCGGACGTGCACCGCGATGATCGCCTTCCGCTGCCCGCTCCTCACTGCTCACCTTCCGGTGGCCAGTGGCCACGACTGATTGGAATCCGGTGCCGGGAACGGCACGGCAGGTCGGCTCCGCAGCGGCAGATATGCCGCCAGAGCCGCCACGACCACACCGGCCGATGCCTGCGGGCGAGAGTCAGCGCGGTGGCCGAGAGGTATTCGTCATACGAGACGCGCCGCACGGACCCTCCCTCGTTCGAGCACGAGGACAGCTTCCCGCCCTCACAGCTGAGAGGGACGCGGCGACCAGGCGATACCCGCACCACCCACCGCATCCCGTGAGCACGAAGCTACGGTGGGTCGCAGAGCGGAATGGGTAAGGTTCCTACCCCTGGTTACGAGAGCAGCCCGACCTTGATCGCAAGGTCACGGGCGTCGTCACGAGTGGAACGCGGACCGTCGAGCAGGTCCAAGGTGATCTGCCGGGCGTACCCGTTGAAGCGGATCGTCTCCGGGGCCGACTCGTACGCCTGCCGGAGAGTCAGCACAGCCGTTTCCTTGTCGTCCTTGCCGTAGTGCGCCCGCGCGACCTCGATGAGATGGCGTGCCCGGCGCGGCCTTGACGGGATCGCCGCGGAATCATGACGGCGCGCCTGGCGCACCGCCTCACCGGACTTCTGCAACTCCACCGCCACGGTCACCGCATGAGCGCCCATGATGACCTGCGAGAACGACGTCTGCGGCTGATAGAAACCCGTTGGCAGGCGCTGCGCCACCTGATCCGCGCGATCCCAGTACCGCCAGGCCCTACCTTCCTCACCAGCACGGGCGGCGGTGTACGCAGCCTCGAAATTCAGTGCACCCCAGAGCGCCAACAGGTTCATGTTCCCGTCGGCCGCACGCGACTCAAGCGCCGACAGGAGATCCACTGTCACCGACATCGCGGTGTCCCAGTCACCGGCATCCCGATGCACCTGGCACAGGAACCACCCCGCGCACGCCACCGCCTCCGGGTCGCCGGACTCCTGCGCCGCCACCATCGCCCGGTCCGCGACCCGCCACAACAACTCGGCAGCGGGCTGATAGGCGAGGAACATCTGCGTCAGCCCGAACGTCTCCGCCAACAGGGCCTGAGCCTGCCGACGCTCTGCACCCTCGTAGGCCAACGCGGCACGCTGCACGTCGCGTAGCACCCCCGGCAACAACCCGCCCAGCACGGTGCGGTGGTCCGACGCCTGATGACGCGCACGCCATGCCATCGCAAGCCGGTCCCGCAGGCTCGTCAACGGCTCCGGGGAAACATCATCGGAAAGTGCGAAGCGGTTGACCGCGTCCCGGACGGACGGCAGCGCCGGATGCTCGGGCCCGTTGACCACAGCCGACCGGGCCCCCAACTCGCCAGCAAGGGCGGACACCTCGACCTTGAGGGCACGCGCGATCCGGTCCAGCATGTGAATACGCGGCGGCAGGATCCGATCGGTCTCCACCGCCTTGACCCACTCGGCACTGCGACCGACCAGCCCGCCAAGCACCGCACGGGTCTTGCCGGACCGCTCACGGTAGGCCTTCAGCCGCTGCCCGAAAGTCAGTTCCGGCAGGGAATCCATCCCGAACCTCCTCGTAGCGCGAAAGCACCAGCCGTATCCAGGGAAGACGTTGCATCAACGCTACCGAGCAGCCAAGATCCTCATAACCCCTTGTTTGCACGTTCCGGGCGCTCCGGCTGGCCTCGTCCGCACACATCTGTGACGTCGGGGTTGGCCCCGTCGCCGGCTGGCTTCGAAGCTCACTGATCGGCCCTGTTGCTGTGATAGCAACAGGCTGACTGCTTCGGTGTGAAGGATCTTCCGGGCCAAAGTGAACAGCGGCGATGTGGACGTCTCCTGCTCGGTTGGTCCACCGCCGTCCCTGGTGGTTCGGCAATGCGCTTAACGGTCATCACTCAGTTGGTCACCCAACTAGCGTTGCTGCCTGGCGCTGGGCTCAGCCCGCCGCTGCCGAGAGATTCACCGCGAAGCCCCCGAAGACGAGAGCAGCGGACAGACCAGTCAGCTTCAAAATCCCCATAGGCTTCCCCTCCGTCTGACGTGCATCTCCTTCGAGTGCAACGGCAACGATCGTGAAGAGCCAACCGGCGACCATGAACAGGAGCGACAGAACCCGCAACTGCGGGCTCAGCCCAGCACCGAATCGATCGTACGCCGCCCACGCTCGACCCTCAGGCCGCCGCCCGCCCGTCTCTTCGCCCTGAGCGGCTCCGCCCGAACGAAGGTTTTGGGATGGCGACTCCGCCATCCCAGAGCGCCAGAGCGCCCCGCCGGAGGCACCTGCCTGTGCGGCGACCAACACCACAGCATCGGATCTGCCAACCCTCATGGCGGACCGGGCCCTTTTTCGCATGCTCTTCGCGCCGCCGGCGGGGCTGCAACCGGCGGGGGTGGTGCCGGGCGCTTCCGCCAGGGCGGCGGGGTCTCGGACGGCGGCCCGATTTAGGGCCGGCCCCTGGTCGGCGGCGCGCGCAGCCTGCGAAACGGCCGCCTGAACCCGTATAGAAAGTTTTCACCGGGGAAGGTGCTGCTCGATAAACCGATTCACATCTCGCGTGTATCCCTCCCAGCCATCGAAGCGGAATGCCTCCTGGCGGGCAGCCGCATCGACGGCCAGGAGCGCTTCAGCGAGAAGCTGATCGCTGGGATCAGGGAAGATCGGCTTCCGCACTTCCTGCTCGCGCAGCAACCGCTCCGCGATGGGCTGGGTCCGAGTGCCGCGAAACCTTGCGAAGTTCGGGTAGAAGACACCACCGCGATTGCCGTTTTCGCTATTTCCCAATGCGGCGACACATGACAGGAAGTCAAACTGCGCGAGGCCGTTCAGGATTACCTCGTCGTCTCCATCAGCATCTGGGCGAAGGCATTCCAGGCGGCGTACGGTCTCGCGAGCAAGGCTCAGCAGCGATACATCCATCTCGGAGGACGCCTGACGCTGAGTTAGCAGCTTTGCCCGAGCCGCCATGGTCAGTGCGTGTCGAATCCAGCTTACGTACATCTGATGCATGTTCGGATGTCGCCGAACGGCCAATAGCCCGACATACGACCAGGCTTCCTGCCTAACCGCAAAGGACCCGATTCCCAATACCCGCTCGATGATCGCTAGCCAAAGAGAAGCTGCCGCCGGAGGCGGATGATCAACTATCTGAGGCTCGTTTTCGAATCCGAGGCCATATATTGACAGCATGGTTGCCACGGTTCGCCTAAACCATTCACTTCTTTCCAACTCTAGAAATAGAGCAGCCAAGCAGGCAAGACGGTCAAGGAGCCTGGATAGATCGCCCGAGTTCCCCGAGAGGTAGAGCGAGCGAGCTTCCGGTACGGCCCGTGTTAGTAGTCTTCGAAGGGGGATGTCATCACCGGCTCGGAGAAGCTCTATGGCCGCTTCCGTCAAGATGTCGAGTTCTAGGGTGAGGTTGAACTCTATGGCCGCGCCACGACTTACCCTCTGCCCGGCAAAACCGGCCTGCAATCCCTCCGCAAGGCTGCGATAGGTTGCGGCGTGTTCATCTTCCCATCGGCTCCGCACTTGCTCCACGCGCTGACGGACCACTAGCTCAAGGCCCTGTTGATTCAGTCTTGTGCTTTCCGTGCCGTAACGGAAGAACGCTTCCCCCTCGCGGAAAGCAACCTTGAGACCTTTGCCGGGCTGCTCATACTGTCCATCTGCACGAAAAAAGGCACAACCAGTGGGGTTAGGAGCAACGTAGATAAGGGCAACAAAGTTCCCGTCAATCTCATGCACTTGAGCCGAAATCTCTAGGCCATCCGGTAGCCACTTCATCAGCTTGGGCCGCAGCCGCGCCTCATCGAACATCTCTGCCTGGTCTGCGGTCACATCTCCGGTCGGCCTACCTAGCCCATCAACTCCGACAATGAGGAACCCACCACGAACGGACATTGCACCGACGTCCTTCGCGAATTCTACTTGATGCCGCTTTTCGGCCAAGTTGCAGCCGGACTTGTAGTCCAGGGCCGAGTATTCCGCCTCTAGCGCAAGCAATTCACGCAACTTCTCGCGATTGACTACCGCCTCGACCACAACAGGTTCCCGTGACTCGGGTTGCATTCGGGGAGCGTACCTCGCGCGAGCGCGGGTCGGAACGGGCCAGTCGCCTGGGTTCGATGGCGCAGCCGGCCAAGAGTGATCTTGTGGGGCGAAAGTTTTGCCGGGCAACGCGGGTGCGTTGAACGTCTTACGCAACAGGCACAATAGGTCCGATGTGAATGGACTGAGCGGCGACGCCGAGTGGTGGACGACCTCTGACGCTGCCGCCTAGCTAGGCATCCAGGTCTCCACTGTCACCAACTACCGGAAGCGCGGGCAGATGCCTAAGCCTGACCTGACAGTTGGGCGTACACGTGTGGCGACCGGACCGAAGTCAGCTAAAGGCAGTAGTCGCCGTAGACGGGGTGACAGCAGAGGTGACCAGGCAAGCTTCCCCAACCCGACGAGTTGGCTGGCCAACTCCACGCCGATGGGGCACACCGCCACGCAAGCGCGGCTTGCGACGGTCCGGCCCGATACACAGCGGTGGGCGGGCGCCCCCCCCCCACCCGGGGGGGCCGCCCCCGCCGCGGCGCGCGGTCAGAGGCGGGGGGCGCCCCCCGCGGGGGCGGCCGGCACCGCGGGG
>NZ_JBEZEH010000317.1:0-5047 GCF_040648775.1 Micromonospora sp. NPDC049089 | reverse complement strand
GCCACCGTCCATGCCGTGGACGGTGGCAACAACTTCATGATCACCGGGGTGGGGCCGTCGGATCGCGGCGAGGGCGTCGCCCGGCCCCAGCCTCAGGACTTGGACTGGCCCAGCAGCCAGCGCAGGATGCTGGCGTCCTCATAGGTCGGCCCGAACGCCGCGTGGTAGTCCGGTACCGAGAACGCGGCGTCGGCGTACTCGGTGTAGCGCACCAGATCGGCGGTCTGCTCGGGCGTCTTGCCCCGGGCGGCGTACGCCTGCCGCAGCAGCGTCGTGGAGTTGCGTGCGCCCGAGACGTTGAGCAGGTGGTCGTGCTCGCCGTGCGTGACCCACACCGGCACCTCGGCCGCCGCGATGGCGGTCGCCTGGGTGGCGTTGACCGGGAAACCACCGGTCACCAACCCGCCGGCGAACAGGTCGGGACGCTTGGCGAACGCCTCCCAGAGCAACTGCGAGCCGTACGACACAGTGGTCGCGTACACCCGACGGGTGTCCACCGCGAACTGCCCAACGAACTGGTCGAGCAGCTTGACCAGCAGGTCCGCCTCGGCGACGCCACCGACCCGCTGGTGCTGGGGCGCCAGGACGATGACGTCCTCGGCCGTACCGGTCCACTGCGGTTGGAGCCACGCGGTCGCCGGGATGTCGGCGGCGAGTTGGACGCCGAGGTTGTCGCCGTCCCAGCCCATGCCGTGCCCGGGCAGGACGACCATCAGTGGGTATCTGCGGCCCGGCTGGTAGTTCTTCGGCAGGTGGTAGTGGTACGGCAGAACCATTCCGCCACTCAGGAACGAGCCGTAGGTGAACTCGTCGACCAGTTGGTTGACCGGCTTCTCGGTGACGGGACGGGATTCGCGCGGGGTGGCCCGGGCGAGCACCGGCCCCTTGCCGGCCCCACGGCCGGGCTGGCCGTGCACGTCCTTGCGTTGCACGACCCGGGTCGGCAGCTCGGGATTGACCTTCACTGTGCAGAGGAAGGTCGGGCACTTGGAGACGATGACCGTCGAGCCGCCGGTGTCGACGGGGTTCAGTTCGACGATGACGTACCGGCCCGGCGCCGATCGGTGGTCGGCGCGGGTGCCGGGTGTTCCGTTGGTGTAGGTGTGGGTGACGGTCCGGTCGGCGAGCTTCGGCAGGTCCTCGATCGGGTTGAAGCGGAAGTTGTAGATGGTGTCGGTGACCGAGAACGTGCCGGTGTCGAGGGTGCGCGGGTTGACAGTGGCCGCGTACTCGATCGCCACCGCCGAGACCTTTTGGCCGTAGGTGTAGACGGTGGTGATCGGGGTGATGCTGCGGATTGCGTCAGTGCTGCCCGGGCCGCTGCCCGCGCTGCCGTACGCCGTGCCGGAGGCGCCGGCCAGGACGAGGGTGGCGGCGAGCGGGATCAGTCCTTTTCGCAGTCTCATGGGGGTCCTTTCTCGGGGGTGGTGCGCTCAGTCAGCGATCCCGCCGGGGGACCGGGAGTGGGACGGGTCGGAGCGAGCCGGTCGCTAAACTGATTTAGCAGAGCATCGATTGCGGGCCCGGCGGTGTCAATACCGAGCGCGCAACGAGCCCGGAACCCGCGCCCGCGCCGACGGCCCAGACCGCTCTGGCCGCGCGGTCGACCCCTCCCGCGAGCACTGCAACAAACCTGCAAGCGTCAGCTATTGCCTTTCCGGAAACCGCTTTCCTACGATTGCGTTACATCGATGTTCCATTTGACGGTCGTGTGAGCGATGACACCGGGCGCACTCCGCTCGCACGAAACAACCCTGCTTCTACCAGGGCGTGTGCGATCTCGATGAAATCTGTGCGATTGACCGTCGCCAATTCTTGAATGTTGCCGTCGGCAGGTGTGATCGCGATGTCCGTCGAGTCGAAACCTGGAACGAGACGAATGCGAAGGTGAGGCGACATGAGACGACCAGTCGTGTTGCGACGTCAGGCGGCGCTGGCCGCGGTAGCCGTGGTGATCGGGGTCGGGGTGGCCCTACCGACCCCGCAGGCTTCGGCGGCGGTCGGCAGCGCCACCGGCTACGCCACCCAGAACGGCGGGACCACCGGCGGCGCGGGCGGGCAGACGGTGCGGGCCACCACGGGCACGGCGATCCACGCGGCTCTGTGCGGTCGGCCCAGCAGCAGCACCCCGATCACCATCGAGGTGAGCGGGACCATCAATCACGGCAACACCAGCAAGGTGTCGGGGTCGAGCTGCAACACCGCAGCGGGAGTGATCGAGCTCAAGCAGATCAGCAACGTCACCATCATCGGGGTCGGCAGCGCCGTCTTCGACCAGCTCGGCATCCACATCCGCGACTCCAGCAACATCATCATCCAGAACGTGACGGTGCGGAACGTCAAGAAGTCGGGTTCGCCCACCTCCAACGGTGGGGACGCCATCGGCATGGAGAGCACGGTCCGCAACGTCTGGGTCGATCACGTCACCCTGGAGGCCTCGGGCGGGGAGTCCGAGGGGTACGACGGCCTCTTCGACATGAAGGACAACACCCAGTACGTGACGCTGTCGTACAGCGTCCTGCGCAACTCCGGTCGGGGTGGCCTCGTCGGGTCCAGCGAGAGCGACCTCTCGAACGGCTTCATCACGTACCACCACAACCTCTACGAGAACATCGACTCCCGCACGCCGCTGCTGCGTGGCGGGGTCGCCCACATCTACAACAACCACTACGTGAGCCTGCACGAGTCGGGGATCAACTCCCGGGCGGGGGCCAGGGCCAAGGTGGAGAACAACTACTTCCGCGACTCCAAGGACGTCCTGGGCACCTTCTACACCAACGAGCGCGGCTACTGGCAGGTCGCCGGCAACGTCTTCGACAACGTGACCTGGTCCAGCGCAGGCAGCGAGAACTACCCCGCCGGACCGAACCCGACCTCCAACACCACTGTCAGCATCCCGTATTCGTACCGTCTCGACGGGGCGAGCTGTGTGCCGGACGTCGTTCGTCAGACGGTCGGTGCCAACACGGGCCTGAAGGTGTCCGACGGCAGTTGCACGCCGCAGACCCCGCCGCCGACCACCCCGCCGCCGACCACGCCACCGCCCACGACGCCCCCACCCACGACGCCCCCACCCACCACGCCACCGCCCACCGGCGGGACCAACCTCAGCCTGGGTGCCGGCGCCGACGGCTCCAGCAAGGCCAGCGGAACCAGCTACGGCAATGTGCGTGACGGCAACCTGAGCACCTGGTGGTCGCCGGCCGGCTCGACCGGCACGATCTCGATCAAGTGGGGCTCCGCGACCCAGGTGTCCCGGGTGGTGATCCGCGAGCCGTCCGGCACCCAGGGATCCATCGGGTCCTGGCAGCTGATCAACAACGACAGCGGAGCCGTCCTGGCCTCCGGCAGTGGGGCGGGTTCGATCACCTTCCCGGCCACCGCGATGAGCAAGGTCAACTTCAAGATCAACAGTTCCGGCGGTACGCCACGGGTCGGTGAGTTCGAGACGTACGCCAGCTAGAACCTGTTTCATCAGGACGGTCGCCGTCGGTCACCGTCGTCGGGGGCGGATGCGGTTCGGAGCGGTATACCTCAGGGGTGTGAATACGCCTCTGAGGTGTACCGCTCCTCGGCGGATCGACGTGGGCGAGGCGGCCGAGCGCGCCGTCACGAATCCGTGGACGGCAGAGTGTCCATGAAGGAGCTGACCGAGAAGACCGCTCGCCCGGGCCCGGCCGGGCCGTACCCGGGCGGACTGGACAGGCCGTGGGCGTCCATCGTCGCCCGGTAGGCCTCCAGCAGGCGGACGTGGTATTCGAGCGGCGCGCCCTGCGGGTTCGTCCGGCCCAGCGGTGTGGTGGGCTCCGGGCACCAGGTGGTGAAGCGGGGCGTGATCCCCCGGGACATGAAGTAGTCGAGCCCCTCGGTGGTGGAGGCGATCGCCTCGTCGACGCTGGTGAAGCCGTGCGGGGCGGCCATCTCGACGCCCGCCACGAAGTTCGGGATCACGTTGCGCGGGCCGAACACCTCGGCCGAGTCGAGGATGCGCCGGTGCCACTCCTCCCGACCGACGTAGCGCTCCTTGCCCGGGCAGTACAACTCGAACAGCCGCTTGTCCCACACCTCGTAGTTGGGGTGGTAGATGCGGATCCCGTAGTCGTGGAACCGCTGCACATCGGCTCGGGGGAGCGCCTGGGCCACCACCTTGCCGATCCACCGTCCCGGAAACCGATCCTCGATCGCCTGCGCGTACTGGCCGTAGAAGTCGGCCTCGGCCAGCCCGTTGACCTGCGAGGTGATGCTGCCACCGGTCAACGTGTACGCCTGCGACGCGCGATCGACGTCGTGTCGGTTGATGATCTCCAGGGCCTCGAGGACCTCGTCGACGGGCTTGACCCCGGTGTAGGGCCGGCCGGCCTGCTTGTGCTGCCGCCAGTTGTGGTTGATGTCGCAGTACTGGCACTCCTCCTTGGCGCCGAAGTACTGGCAGACCCGGAACGCGGTCAGGTAGATGAGATAGCCCCACTGGATCGTCGGGGCGACCTCCATCACCGACTTGCCGTTGGCGAGCGTGTGACGGTAGTACGCCGGCATGGGGGGCAGCCCGACATCGGCGATCGGCCGTCCGTCCAGGAACAGGCGCAGTCGACCGTCGCTGTCGGTGCCGACGCGGTACGGCGAGCTGGGGTTGGTGCGGACCGAGACGACGGTACGACGCAGCTCGTACGGACCCCCGGTGAGCACGATCTCCTCCGGGGGCCGGCGCAGCGCAGCCGTCCCCAACTCGGGCAGCGTCCGGTGATCGAAGGAGAAGATGAAGTACGACTTCGGCTTCACGTCGCCGTGCTCGTTGTCGGTCAGTGCCGCGTCGTCGAAGGCGAGCCCGCCCCGCAGCAGGTCCTCCTTGAGGACCGCCTCCCGCGGCACGTGTGGGAAACGGCTCATCAGATCTTCGACGAGGTCGGTGCGCGACGTCATGCGGTTCCTCCCGAACGCGGTACGCCGCACCGGGTGGCCGGTGCCACCCGGTGCCGGCTGATCAGCTCTGCTTGGTCTCCCAGAAGATCTTCGAGATCTCCTCGATCTTGCCGAGGAGCTGCTCGGC
>NZ_JBEZEH010000316.1:0-5220 GCF_040648775.1 Micromonospora sp. NPDC049089 | reverse complement strand
GGGCGTTCTGTCACACCAGGTGCCTACGACTCGTGCGGCAGAACCGCCAGCAACAGCAGAACGCCCTGGTCGGATTATCCCGACCAGGGCGTTTCTCAAGGGTGGAGCCGAGGGGACTCGAACCCCTGACCCCCACACTGCCAGTGTGGTGCGCTACCAGCTGCGCCACGGCCCCTTGCTGTTCTCCCGGTCGCCCGGGCACTGGGAAACTATACACAGAACGGCCCGCATGGTCATCTCGCGGGGTCCCCCGCCGGGCCGGGTCAGTTGAGCGCCACGTCCGGCGGAAAGTGCGCGACGGCGGCCATCATCCCGCCCTGTCGGCGCAGCACCATCGGCCACAGGTCGTCGGGCCGGTCGACGAAGGCGTCCCCGGGCAGCCCGTCCAGCACGAACCAGGACCCGTCGGCGATCTCCTGCTCCAACTGGCCGCTGCCCCATCCGGAGTAGCCGGCGAAGACCCGGATGCCGCCGATGCTCTCCCGCAGCCGCTCCGGGTCGACCGAGAGGTCGATAGTGCCGACCGCTCCGGAAACCTGGTGGAAGCCCTTCACCCGGCGCATCGGGTGCCGCATCCGAGCGAGGCAGATGGCCGAGTCGGGCTGCACCGGGCCACCCTCGAAGAGCACCGCCGGGTGGCGGGCCAGGTCGCTCCAGTCACCGAGCACCTCGGCCACCGGCACCTCGGTGGCCCGGTTCAGCACCACGCCGAGCGCGCCGCCAGGCTCGTGGGCGACCAGCATCACCACCGTACGGTCGAAGTTCGGATCCTTGAGCGCCGGAGTCGCGACCAGCAGCCGCCCGGTCATCGACTCCATCGCTCGTCCGCCGATCGCCTGGCCCTCTCCCTGCATGCCACACACCCGTCAACCGTGAGCCCGCGCCGGGCGCCGGTCATCGACCGGATCCGCCCGCCGCATCGGGTTCAGCCGCGCTGTCAACGCCATGCCTGGCACCATAGCCTGCGTGCTGGGTGCTGGCTAAGGTCTGACCGGCGGGTGATCGGACAGTTAAGACGAAGGGCCGACGCACCCGGCGGCGGAGCTCCCGGTGATCGACCGCTCGGGGCCACCGGCGGCCGAGAAACGCCCGAAAGGTCCGTCACATCCCGATAGATTCGGCTGATCGGGAGGGCGAGCGCGGTTGCCCCTGCCCGCGAGACGGAGGCGGGTGCGATGGCAACTGTCCGGGACACGACGTACGACGTGCTCCGCACCCTCGGTATGACCACTGTCTTCGGCAACCCTGGTTCCACCGAGGAGCCGTTCCTCCAGGACTTCCCCGCCGACTTCCACTACGTCCACGCGCTGCATGAGGCGACGGCCGTCGCGATGGCCGACGGCTACGCCCAGGCCACCGGGATGCCCGCCCACGTCAACCTGCACACCGCACCGGGCACCGGCAACGGCATGGGCAACCTGGTCACCGCCTGGCACAACAAGACCCCGCTCATCGTCACCGCCGGCCAGCAGACCCGGGAGATGCTGCTCCTGGAACCCCGGCTGGCCAGCCGCCGGCCCACCGAACTTCCGCAGCCCTACGTGAAGTGGGCCTACGAGCCGGCTCGGGCGCAGGACATCCCCGCCGCGATGCTGCGGGCGTACGCGACGGCGGTGCAGCCACCGGCCGGGCCGGTCTTCCTCTCCCTGCCGATGGACGACTGGGCCCAGCCGGCCGACCCGCCGCCCGCGCCGCGAACGGTGGCCACCCGGTTCGCGCCGGACCCCCAGCGGTTGGAGGAGTTCGTCCGCGTGCTGGCCGGCAGCCGCAACCCGGTGCTCGTGTACGGGCCGGGGGTGGACCGCTCCGCGAGCTGGTCGACAGCGGTCGCGCTGGCGGAGCGGCTCGCCGCGCCGGTCTGGTCGGCACCCGCCACCGAACGGTCGGTGTTCCCCGAGGACCACCCGCACTTTCGCGGCGTGCTGCCGTACGCGATCGGTCCGCTCGCCGAGGCGCTGCGCGGGCACGACACGGTGCTGGTCGTCGGCGCTCAGGTGTTCCGCTACTACCCGTACGTGCCGGGCGGGCACCTGCCCGACGGCGCCCGCCTGCTGCACATCACTGACGACCCCGACGAGGCCGCGCGGGCCCCGGTCGGTGACAGCCTGCTCAGCGATCCGGGACTGGCCCTGGCCGCGCTGGTCGAAGGGGTGCCGCCGAGCGACCGGCCGGCACCCAGGCGACGGGAGGCGCTCGCGCCACCGGAGATCAGCACCCCGCTGAGCGCCGACGCCCTGTTCGCCGCACTGGCCGCGCACTGGCCGCCCGACGGCGTGCTCATCCAGGAGTCACCCTCCAATCTGTCCGCGCTGCGTCGTCAGCTGCGGATCACCCGCCCGGCGTCGTACTTCACGATGGCCAGCGGCGGCCTCGGCTACGGCCTGCCGGCGGCCATCGGCATCGCACTGGCCGAACGGGACACCGGGCGCGGTCGCCCGGTGGTGGCGGTGATCGGCGACGGCTCCTTCCACTATTCGGTGCAGGCGCTCTGGACGGCCGCGCGCCTGGCACTGCCGGTGGTGGTCGTCGTCCCGGTCAACCAGCAGTACGCGATCCTCAAGGCGTTCGCCGAGCTGAAGCACACTCCCGGGGTGCCCGGCCTGGACCTGCCGGGGTTGGACGTCGTCGCGATCGCGGCCGGCTACGGCTGCGCCACGCAGGTGGTGGAGACCCCTGACCAGCTCGGCGCGGCGCTCTCCGCCGGGCTGCGCGCCGACCGGCCCACCGTGGTGCCGGTACCGATCAGCACCGAAGTGCCCAGCATCCTCTGAACCGCGTCAGCGCGGTCCGATCGACAGCGGGGCGCCGGTGAGGACGTCCAGCACCGGTCGGCTGCCCAGCGGTGTCGCCAGGGTCACGGTGACCGGCTCCACCTTCAGCAGGTCGATGCATTCGCCGGTGGCCCGGGTGACGCCGCCACCGACCACCACGACGTCCGGCCGTTCCCACACCAACGGCGTGATCCCGGTGTCGCACGCGCCGACGCCGAGGCGCACTGTCAACCGGGCGCCGTCGACGGCGGCCAGGTCCTGGGCCGCCACCAACCCGTCCGGCAACGGCCGGGCCGGCGTGGTCGGCTCGGGCACGGGGGTGACCGCCGTCGGCGCGACGGCGAGCCGGACCACCGGCGTGGTCAGCTCCTTGATGGTGAACAGCCAGGCCGGGACCTGCGCCACGCCACGGCTCGTGCGCACCGGCACGGCGCCCAACGTGACAGCGGTGACGGTGAGCGGGAGGCAGGCGGTCTGCGTGCTGCTCGTGACCCACCCGTCGGGCCCCGGTTCGACTGTGGGGCCGCCGGGGGTGGGCCGTCCGGGCCGTTTCGGCCGCCCCGGGCAGGGCAGCGGGTCACCCTGGTCGAGCTGCCGGTACGCCTCGGCAGCACTGACCAACGGCAGCGTCAACCGGCCGTCCGGGAACTGGATCTCGCCGCCGACCCGGGTGGGCGGTATTCCGACCTGCTCGCGGTACCACCCGGCCCGGAAGGCCGCCTCGGTCTCGGGGGTGAAGCCCGGGTCACCGGTGAGCACTGTCGGCCCCTCCAACGGCACGTAACCCGTGCGCCACTCGACGCCGGGCCGCCACGCCTCGGCGACCTGAGCGGCCCGCTGGGCGAAGGCCTCCGCCCCGTCCGTGCGGCTGGGCGGGCCGCCGGCCGGACCGGCGTCGGTCGCGGCACAGCCCGTCAGGAGCAGCAACGGGAGTACGAGCAGCAGGGCGAGCCGATTCATGCACGGTTCGACGCCTCCGCCGACCGGCCGGTTCCCGACCTGAACTCAGGTCTCGCCACCCAGATCCGTCTGGTACGCCTCCCAGAGCAGGTCGGCGCCGCGCCGCCGATGTCGGGCCAACCGCCGCAGCAGGTGCCCGGCCCGGTGTCGCAGCTCATCGGGGCGCGTCTCGGGCCGCTCGGCGATCTGCTGAACCGCCAGGATCGCGGCGACGATCGCCACGTGCTCCCGGGTCAGCAGCCGCACCCCGTGGTCCAGTCGTGGCGACTGGCTGAGCAACTCCCGGTAGAGGCCGGTGGGACCTTCGGTGACCCGGACGTGCTCGGCGAAGCCGTGGCGCACCGGACGCAGGCGAAGGAGCACCTCCTCGCGCCAGCACGGCTCGGTGCTCGCTACGGCGACGGCCCGGCCGAGGGCGTGCACGTCACCGGCGAGGCCGGCCGGGCGCGGCACGCCGGGCAGACCGATGGAATGTGGATCGGCGGGGAGCCCCGCCGGATGCGCGACGCGCGCTTGGGCGACGACTGACGGCTGCTGGACCGGACCGGTGACCATTGGCACCTCCCGCACGGCGGCTCTGCTACCCCATACCGCGATGGTGAGGCTGCCCGGCCCGCCCTGTCCAGGGCCCTGAGCCGTCTCATCTGCCCCGTTGAACCCACTGACCCCACCAGCCACGCTGGTGCAGCGCCAGCGCCGCACGCGCCTCCTGGGACGTACGAGCGCCTCAGTCGGCCGACGGGCGCTCTGCCAGCCGGCGCAGGTGGTCGGCCACGGCGCGCGCGTCGCCGGCCGGCTCGTCGCCCGCTCGACCCGTCGTGATCGCCTCGGCGAGCGCCCGCAGCTCCGACGGCGGCAGGACGGGCAGCCCCATGCCGCGCAGTGGGATGGTGACTCCCCGGGCGCTCCCCGGGTCGGTCGCGAGGATGGCCCGCGCCTGCGGTTCGCCGGCCGGGTCGTCGACGTCCGCCTCGCGGTACGACACCGCACCGGACTCGATCCGGGCGGTGGCGAGGTCGACGGTGCGGGTGCGCAGCGCACCGCGTACCCGAGCCCGGCTGCCGTCCAGCCAGGCGGCCGTACGGAGCACCCGCAGCACCAGGTAGAGGCCGAGCAGCACAAAGGGCAGACCACACAGGCCGACGAACGGGCTGGGACCGGACTGGTTCGGGTCGACGGAGTCGCGCAGCCCGGGCGGCAACAGCCCCGGTGGCAGGTCGCGAGCCTCCTCATAGGAGGCGAACGCGTCACCCCGGCCGGTCAGTCGGCGCAGCAGCCCATCGGCGACGAGGGGCAGCGCCACGAACGCCGCGCCGACGGCCGCGAGCAGGACGCCGAACACCACCGCCACGACGCGCTGGCCGGGCGACGCGCCGACCGACAGGCGCAGCTCCTGGTTGGTCACAGGAGGCAGCGTAAGACCCCGCGAACAACGAAGCGGCCCCGCGGGGGGGGGGGGGGGGGGCGGTGGGGGGGGGGGGTGTGGCGG
>NZ_JBEZEH010000315.1:0-5228 GCF_040648775.1 Micromonospora sp. NPDC049089 | reverse complement strand
CTGGCACCGCCCCCACTTCCCCCCGCCCCGCGCCCCGCCCCGCCCCCGGCGGCGGCCCGCCGCGCCCCCCGGGCCCCCGGCGCCCACCACCCCGCTGATCGCCGCCGCGCCCGCGCAGGCGGCCGGCGCGGCCCGGCCGCGCACCTGGGATCTCACCCTCCTGGGCACGTCGGACACGCACGGCAACGTCTACAACTGGGACTACTACCGCGACGCCGAGTACGACGACAGCAAGCAGAACGACATCGGCGTGGCGAAGCTGGCGACGTTGATCAACCAGATTCGTCGGGAGCGGCGCGGCAAGGCGACGCTGGTGCTCGACGCCGGCGACACGATCCAGGGCACGCCCCTCGCGACGTACTACGCCAAGCAGGAGCCGATCACCGCCACCGGGGAGAAGCACCCGATGGCACGGGCCATGAACGTCATCGACTACGACGCGGTGACCCTGGGCAACCACGAGTTCAACTACGGTCTGCCGTTGCTGGACCTGTGGATCCGTCAGCTCGGCTTCCCGGCGCTCGCCGCGAACGCCGTCAACGCGAAGACCGGCAAGCCGGCCTTCCTGCCGTACGTCATCAAGAAGGTCTCCCTCGGCTTCGCCGCGCCGACCCTGCGGGTCGGCATCCTCGGGTTGACCAACCCCGGTGTGGCCATCTGGGACAAGGGCAACGTCGAGGGCAAGCTGCGCTTCGACGACATGATCGCGACCGCCGCGAAGTGGGTGCCGATCATGCGGGCCCGCGGCGCGGACCTCGTGCTGATCTCCGCGCACGGCGGTGACAGCGGCACCTCCAGCTACGGCCCCGAGCTGCCGAACGAGAACCCGGTGGCGCTGATCGCCCAGCAGGTGCCGGGAATCGACGCGATCCTCTTCGGTCACGCGCACAACGAGGTGGTCGAGCGGTTCGTGACCAACGAGCGCACCGGCACTCAGGTGCTGCTCTCCGAGCCGTCGAAGTGGGGCCAGCGGCTCACCCGGATGGACTTCACCCTCACCCGCGAGCGTGGCCGGTGGGCGATCACCAAGAAGGCCGCCACCATGCTGAACACCAACACGGTGGTCGAGGACCCGAAGGTGCTCGCCGCCGTGCGGGCGCAGCACCAGAAGACCGTGGCGTACGTCAACCAGGTCGTCGCGACGTCCACTGTGGAGTTGTCGGCGGCGGAGTCGCGGTACAAGGACACGCCGATCCTGGACTTCATCAACCATGTGCAGACCGAGGTGGTCGGCGCGGCGCTGGCCGGCACGGCGTACGCGGACCTGCCGGTGCTGTCGATCGCGGCCCCGTTCAGCCGGACCGCCGTGTTCCCCGCCGGCGACGTGAAGATCCGCGACGTGGCCGGCCTGTACGTGTACGACAACACCCTCGAGGCGGTCGTGCTCAGCGGCGCCGAGGTGCGCGCCTACCTGGAGTACTCGGCGAAGTACTTCCGGACGGTCGCGCCGGGCGCCCCGGTCGACCCGGAGCAGATCAACGACCCGGCGGTGCCGGACTACAACTACGACGTCTTTTCCGGCCTGGACTACGACATCGACATCTCCAAGCCGGTCGGGCAGCGGATCACCCGGCTGGTGCTGGCCGGCAGCGACACCCCGGTGGCGGACAACGCGCAGTTCGTGGTGGCGGTGAACAACTACCGGCGCAGCGGCGGTGGCAACTTCCCCGGCATCGTGAAGACCCAGGTGTACAACGCGCAGCAGGAGATCCGTCAGCTGCTCATCGACTGGGCGCAGGCCAGGGGGACGATCGACCCGGCCGACTTCTTCCAGCCCAACTGGCGTCTGGTACGCGAGGGCGTGCCCGTCTTCTGACCGCAGCGCATCACGAACGGGCCGTGGGTGGCGACACCCGCGGCCCGTCGCGCGTTCTCAGCCCTGCACGTTCCAGCGGATCGGGTCCTCGGACTCCTCCGGCCGGTCGCGCCCGGGATCGGTCTCGGTCAGGGCCACCCGCTCGTCGGGACGGACGGCGGGCGGCAACTCCCCGAACCGCGCGTGGCGCAGAAACGCGTACTCGTCGTCGGTGAACTGTTGCTCGGTCATCAGCGCCTCCCCCTGCTCCGCTGTGATTGTCCGGCGGCCCCGCCGGTCGACACCAGTAGCCGGACGCACACCCTCTAAGGCATCCTAGGATCCTGGGTGAGCGGTGGTGGCCTGGCGCGACGAATGGGACAACCGATCGAACACCGCGAGCGCCGCCCGGATCGACCGGCGGCTCAGCATCTCGTCGAAGCTCGCCCGTCCCTGGCAGAACTGCACGAACATCCGCCAGCCCGGAGGGGTCGCCAACAGGGCGTGGAACACGTCCGGGCGACGGGTGAAAACGTCGAGCAGCCGGAAACCCGCCCGCATCTCCGGCAGCAGACGCTCGGCCACCGTCCGCTCGTACCCGGCCAGGTCGCCATCCGCGACCGCAGCTCCGGCCAACTCGCCTGAGCGCAACGCGAAGCTGATGCCCTCCCGGCTCCACGGCTCCAGCAACCCCGCCGCATCCCCCACTACCAGCACCCGGCCGTTGCGCAACGGTGAATCCTCCGCCCGACAACGAGTCAGATGACCGGAGTCGTGCTCCGCCGGCAGCCCAGTCAGACCCAACCGGTCGACGAACCGCCGCAGGTACTCACGGGTCCCCTCCCCCGCCCCCCGCGCGGCGATCACGCCGACGGTCAACCGGTCGCCCTTGGGAAAGACCCAGGCGTACGAGCCCGGCATGTCGCCCCAGTCCAACAGCAGCCGGCCCCGCCACCGCTCCTGCTCGACCGGCGGCACCGGAATCTCCAACTCCAGACCCAGATCCACCTGCCGGTACCGAACCCCGACGTGCCGCCCGGTCACCCCCGACGAGCCGTCCGCCCCGATCACGGCACGAGCCGCGATCGTCGTACCGTCGGCCAGCCGCAGGCGTACCCCCTCGGGGTCCTGCTCGATCGCGCGGACCGCGACCCGCTCCCGCAGCTGCGCGCCGGCGGCGACCGCCGCCGCGCGCAGCCGGTCGTCGAACTCCTCGCGGCGCACCATCGTCACCACCGGGCTGCCGTTGCGGCGGGTGAATTCCCGACGGCCGTCGCGGGTGAACGTCACCCGGTCCACCCGGTCGTGCGCGGGCACCTCGATCCGATCCTGGACGGCCGCCAGCGAGGTGCCGATCAGGCCACCGCCGCAGGTCTTGTACCGCGGGTGTACGGCTCGCTCGACGACAAGGGTGGAGACGCCAGCACGGGCAGCGGCGTGCGCCGCGGACAGCCCTGCGGGGCCAGCGCCAACGACGACGAGATCCCAAACGATCACGAAAGCAGCCTAGGGCACCTCCCCGGCCCGCCCGCCGGACCCGCCCACCGGCACGACCGCCCGATCGGGTGTGCATCTTCGGGCACCGAGGGGGTAACCCGCGCACGGCAACCGCCACCGTAGTGGCGGACGAGCAGAGGAGGAACCATGCAGCAGGTGCAACTGTCGGAGGCCGAGCAACGGGTGTACCAGGCGGTCACCACCCTTGAGGCACGCGGGCAGGTGCCCTACCCGGACCTGATCGCCGAGGAATCCGGGCTCACCGGTGAGCAGGTGGGCAGCCCTCTGCACCTGCTCACCGAGAAGGGCCTGCTGCACCGCGAGGACTCGCCGATGGCCGGCCTCGACTTCGGTCCCCGGTTCTGCGCCCGCCAGATGGCGTGACCAGCGGAACCACCTGGCACGGTTCGCCCCCCGAAGACCCGGGTAGCGGTCAACCATGCGTGACCGAGGGTCGACGGGGGGCACGATGAGCGCGGCGCAGACGCCGCAGCCGGTGACCGCTGCCGAGAACCGACGGCGCTGGCAGGCCGTCGGCGTCGGACTCGTCGCCGCCTTCATGACGCTGCTCGACGTGAGCATCGTCAACGTGGCCGTGCCCTCCATCGACCGGGCGCTGCACGCGTCGTCGAGCGACCTGCAGTGGATTCTCTCCGGGTACGCGCTCACCTTCGGCCTGGCACTGGTGCCCGCCGGCCGCTTCGGCGACGCCCGTGGCCGGCGCAACGCCTTCGTCTTCGGCATCTCGCTGTTCACCATCACCAGCGCGCTCGCCGGCCTCGCCACCTCCCCGACCTGGCTGGTCATCGCCCGACTGTTGCAGGGCGCCGCCGCCGGCATCGTCAACCCGCAGGTCATCGGGCTGATCCAGCAGCTGTTCCGCGGCCCCGAACGCGCCCGCCCGTTCGGGATCCTCGGCGCCACCATCGGCATCTCCACCGCCGTCGGGCCGCTGCTCGGTGGGCTGCTCATCGCCGTCGGCGGCGAGGAGCACGGCTGGCGCTGGGTCTTCTTCGTCAACGTGCCCGTCGGTGTCCTCGCGGTGATCCTCGGCTGGCGGTTGCTGCCCGGCCGCCCCACCGGTCAACCCGGCTGGCGTCGACTCGACCCCGTCGGGGTCCTGCTGCTCGGCGTCGGCGTCGTCCTGGTCCTGCTGCCACTGGTGCAGGAGCAGCAGTGGCGGACCCCGTGGAAGTGGGCCCTCATCCCGGTTGGCCTGGCGGTGCTGGTCGCCTTCGGGCTCTGGGAACGACGCTACGCACGCCACCATCAACCCCTGTTCGACCTCCGACTGTTCAGCTTCCAGTCGTACACGCTGGGCTCGATCCTGGCCCTCGTCTACTTCGGGGGTTTCACCGCGATCTTCTTCATCTTCACCCTGTTCCTACAGATGGGGCTCGGCTACAGCGCCCTCGTCGCCGGCCTGGCCATCACCCCGTTCGCCCTGGGCTCCGCGGCCGCCGCCGTGCTCGGTGGCCGCATCGTCAACCGCTTCGGCCGACCACTGGTCGCCATCGGACTGCTCACCGTGGTGGTCGGACTGGCCGCCACGGTGATCGCACTGCGCCTCTTCCCGGACGCCCCGGCGCCCTGGGTCACCGCCGGCCCACTGCTCGTCGCCGGCATCGGCAGCGGGCTCGTGATCGCCCCCAACCAGACGATCACCCTCTCCGAGGTGCCCGTCGAGCAGTCGGGCAGCGGCGCCGGCATGCTCCAGACCGGCCAGCGGATCGGCGCCGCCGCCGGCATCGCCGCCGTCGGCTCGCTGTTCTTCTCCACGTTGGCCGACAGCCGCGGGGACTGGACCGACGCCTTCGAACAGTCCCTCATGCTCGCCACCGGCATCATCGCCCTCGCGTTGATCGCTGCGCTGATCGATATCCGGCGCACCCACAACCACAAGAACTGACCGGTGTACGCCGCTGGCCGGCACCCC
>NZ_JBEZEH010000314.1:2211-5237 GCF_040648775.1 Micromonospora sp. NPDC049089 | reverse complement strand
CGGGTGTATATCTAGCCCCCTTGGAGTTGGATACGGTCGCGCGGGGCCCGGCGGGGGGGGGGGGGTGGTGGGCCCGCCCGGTTGTGGCGGCGGCGGTCTTCGGCGCGGCCGCGATCGGCGGCCTGGGCGTGCAGGGCACCACTGCGGAGTACGCGAACCTGCGGCAGCCCGACTGGGCCCCGCCCTCGTGGCTCTTCGGCCCGGTCTGGTCACTGCTCTACGCGCTGATCGCGGTGGCCGGCTGGCTGGTGTGGCGCCGGGTCGGCTTCTCCCCCGCCCTCTGGGCGTGGACCACCCAACTGGTGCTCAACGCGATCTGGACCCCGCTGTTCTTCGGCGCCGGGCAGTACGGTCTCGCGTTCGCCGAGATCGTGCTGATGTGGCTGGCGATCGGCCTGACCGTGGTGCTGTTCGCCCGGGTGTCCCGGGTGGCGACGGCGCTGCTGCTGCCGTACTGGGCCTGGGTCACCTTCGCCGCCGCGTTGAACCTGGCGATCTGGCAGCTCAACAACTGACCGCACGGTCCCCGGCGGCGACGCCCGCCGGGGACCGTGACAGTCACCGGGTCAGCAGCGGGGCACGCCCGGGATGTAGCCGTCGGAGCCGGTGTACACGTACGCGTCGGCGATGTAGCGGCCGGAGCCGATCCGGTCCCAGATCGAGCTGGTGCCGTACGTGCCGGTGACCGTGGTGCCACTGGTCTGGCAGGCGATCGTCACCCGGGTGCCGTCGGCGACGGTGCCCACCGAGGCGTACCCAGTGCCGGGGCCGGAGCGGACGGTCAGTGGCGTGCCGCTGGTGTCGACGGTGCCGTTACCGCCGCCCGAGGAACACCCGTTGCCACTGGTGTAGCTCTTGGTGCCCCAGTACAGCGCGAGGCTGCCGTTGAAGCGGACCTGGATGTCGGCGCCGTTGAGGCGCTGCTCGTAGTGCAGGTGGGGGCCTGTCGATCCGCCGGTGCTGCCGACCCAGCCGATCACCTTGCCGTACCCGACCGTCTGCCCGACGGAGACGTTGAAGCCGCTGAGGTGGGCGTAGTACGTGCTGTAACCGCCCCCGTGGTTGATTCGGACGTACTTGCCGTAGCTGGTGCCGCCGAGGTCGGTCACCCGGTCGACGGTGCCGGGGGCGCTCGCCACCACCGGGTCGCCCTGGTCGTCGGTGCGGTTGAAGTCGACGGCATAGGCCGGGCTGTGGTCCGACCGGGTCTGCCCGGACCAGGACTGCCCGCACGGGAACGGCACCCTGAAGGTCGGCGCGGCCAGGGCCGGGGTCGCCGGCACCAGCGCTCCCCCGACGAGGAGACCCGTCACCAACAGGCTGATCCACCGCTTTCGCATACAGCTCCTCCTATGTCGAAAACCTTCGATCCGGTGGGGTCAGCCTGACAGATATCGTCAATCTTCGAAAGAGTCCTCAGCCTGTCCCGGAAACGCGCCCAACCAGGCAGCCCGCAGGTTTCCGGATTGTTACTCGCTCGTGTCTGACAGGGGGTGGACCGGGCCGGATGCAAGCGCTTACATGTGTGCACGCCCAATCGGACCGGCGACGGGTCACCAGCACGACCGCGCCGGCTAGGAAGGAGGACGGCATGGCGGTCTTTACCAGACCACGCCAGGCCTTCGTGATCGCCGGTGTAGTCGGGCTGGCGCTCAGCGCCACCGCCTGCGGTACCGGCGACGACAAGAAGAGCAGCAAAGCGGGTTCCGCGGAGTGCGCCGCATACGACAAGTACGAGGGCCACGACGGCAAGAAGGTCTCCATCTACGCGTCCATCCGTGACGCCGAGGCCGACCTGCTCAGGAACTCCTGGAAGACGTTCGAGGACTGCACCGGCATCGAGATCGACTACGAGGGCAGCGGCGAGTTCGAGGCGCAGCTCCCCGTCCGGGTCGACGGTGGCAACGCCCCCGACATCGCCTTCGTGCCGCAGCCGGGCCTGGTGAAGCGTTTCGCGGACGCCGGCAAGCTGAAGTCCCTCAGCGCCGACACCAAGGCCCTCGCCGAGCAGAACATGCCGGCCGACTGGCTGAAGTACGGCACCGTGAACGGGACGCTCTACGGCGTGCCGCTCGGCGCCAACGTGAAGTCCTTCGTCTGGTACTCGCCGAAGACGTTCAAGGAGAAGGGCTGGGAGGTTCCGACCACCTGGGACCAGCTCATCGCCCTGAGCGACAAGATCGCCGCCAGCGGCATCAAGCCGTGGTGCGCGGGCGTCGAGTCCGGTGACGCGACCGGCTGGCCGGCCACCGACTGGATCGAGGACGTGGTCCTGCGTACGCAGGGTCCCGAGGTCTACGACCAGTGGACCACCCACGCCATCCCGTTCAACGACCCGAAGATCGTCGACGCGGTCGACCGCGCCGGCAGCATCCTCAAGAACGAGAAGTACGTCAACGGCGGCTTCGGCGGGGTCAAGAGCATCACCACCACCGCCTTCCAGGAGGCGGGCCTGCCGGTGACCACCGGCAAGTGCGCGATGCACCGACAGGCGTCGTTCTACGCCAACCAGTTCCCCGAGGGCACCAAGGTGGCCGAGGACGGCGACGCGTTCGCCTTCTACTTCCCGGCCATCGACCCGGCCAAGGGCAAGCCGGTGCTGGGCGCGGGCGAGTTCGTCGTCGGCTACGCCGACCGTCCCGAGGTCCAGGCCGTGCAGACCTACCTCGTCTCGGCGGAGTACGTGAACAGCCGCGCGAAGCTCGGCAACTGGGTCACGGCGAACAACAAGCTGGACATCGCCAACGTCGCCAGCCCGATCGACAAGCTCTCCGTCCAGATCCTCCAGGACAAGACGGGCACCTTCCGCTTCGACGGATCCGACCTGATGCCGGCCGCCGTCGGCGCGGGAACGTTCTGGAAGGGCATGGTCGAGTGGCTGAACGGCAAGGCGACCGCCCCGGTGCTCCAGGGCATCGAGAGCAGCTGGCCTAAGTGATCCCCGGCGGTGGCCCGGTCCGCTGACGCGGTCCCGCCGCCACTGCTACTCCCGCCGCCACTGCTACTCCCGCCGCACCGGCTCAGCC
>NZ_JBEZEH010000314.1:0-2201 GCF_040648775.1 Micromonospora sp. NPDC049089 | reverse complement strand
GGGGGGGGGGGCGGGGGGGGGGGCGCCCCCCCCCGGCCGAGGTGGACCCGGAAGGGAGGGTTGATGGAGTTCGACTTCGCCGATCAGCAGCCGAAGCTCCTCATGCTGATGTACGGGCTGGTCGCCTTCGTGCTGGTGGTGGGTGGTCTCCTACTGCTGCTCGACGTGGTGCCGGCCTGGTTCGCCCGGCGACGGGAGGCGCAGCTCGTCGCTGCCTCGGTTAGTGGTGCTCCACTTCCCCGTCGACCCAAGCAGCGGGAGGGGATCTTCGCGCTCTTCTTCCTGCTGCCGACGCTGCTGCTGCTCACCATCGGTCTGGTCGTGCCGGCCATCCGCACCGTGCTGCTGTCCCTGATGAACAGGACCAGCACGGAGTGGGTGGGGTTGGACAACTTCGGCTGGATGTTCTCCGACGACGCGATCGTCCGGGTCCTGATCAACACCCTGATCTGGGTGCTCCTGGTCCCGCTGGTAGCGACCGGTTTCGGCCTGATCTACGCCGTACTGGTGGACAAGGCCCGCTTCGAGTCCGTGGCCAAGTCACTGATCTTCCTGCCGATGGCCATCTCCTTCGTCGGCGCCAGCATCATCTGGAAGTTCGTCTACGCCTACCGCGGTGAGGGCGACCAGATCGGTCTGCTCAACCAGATCGTGGTCAGCCTGGGCGGCGAGCCCAAGCAGTGGCTGCTCGAATCGCCGCTGAACACGCTGCTGCTGATCGTCATCATGGTCTGGATCCAGGCCGGCTTCGCCATGGTGGTGCTCTCCGCCGCGATCAAGGCGATCCCCGGCGACATCGTCGAGGCCGCCCGGCTCGACGGGGTCAGCCCGTGGCAGATGTTCTGGCAGATCACCATGCCGAGCATCCGACCGGCGCTGATCGTCGTGATGGTGACCCTCACGATCGCCACGCTCAAGGTCTTCGACATCGTCCGGACCTCGACGAACGGCAACTACGACACCAGCGTGATCGCCAACGAGATGTACAACCAGGCGTTCCGGTACAGCGAGAACGGGCGGGGTTCCGCGCTCGCGGTCTTCCTCTTCCTCCTGGTCATCCCGGTCGTGATCTACCAGATCCGTAACCTCCGTCAACAGCGGGAGGGCTGAGATGACCACCGCAACGCCCACCGTCGCCGCCGGCACCCAGAAGACCGACGGCACCCCGACCACCACGGCCGGCCGGGTCCGCAAGCGGTTGAACAGCCGCACCGCGACGCTCGTCTCGATCGTCATCGCGGTGGTCTGGACCATCCCGACCTTCGGGTTGCTCGTCTCGTCCCTCCGCCCGGAGGACGAGATCAAGACCACCGGCTGGTGGACGGCCTTCACCAACCCGCAGTTCACCTTCGAGAACTACGAGCAGGTCCTGTTCGGGCGCTCGTCGTCCTCCGGGCAGCTCGCCGGTTCCTTCATCAACTCGCTGGCGATCACCATCCCGTCGGTGCTCTTCCCGCTCGCCTTCGCGTGCCTCGCCGCGTACGCGCTGGCGTGGATCAACTTCCGCGGCCGGGACTGGGTCTACATCGCGATCTTCGCGTTGCAGATCGTGCCGTTGCAGATGGCCCTGGTGCCGCTGCTGAGGTTCTTCTCCACCGGGGTCAGCCTCGGCGGCGTCACCCTGATGCCGGCCTGGGACCTGGTCGACGAGCAGAAGTTCGCCCAGGTGTGGTTCGCCCACACCTGCTTCGCGCTTCCGTTCGCCGTCTTCCTGCTGCACAACTTCATCTCGCAACTGCCGGGGGACCTGATGGAGGCGGCCCGGGTCGACGGGGCCACCCACCCGAAGATCTTCCGCACCATCGTGCTGCCGCTGATCACCCCGGCGCTGGCGGCATTCGGCATCTTCCAGTTCCTCTGGGTCTGGAACGACCTGCTGGTCGCGCTGATCTTCGCGGGCGGCGGTGACGAGACCGCTCCGCTGACCGTCCGGCTCGCCGAGATGGCCGGTACCCGGGGCAACGAGTGGCAGCGCCTCACCGCCGGTGCGTTCGTCAGCATCGTCGTACCCCTCATCGTGTTCCTGTCCCTGCAGCGCTTCTTCGTGCGAGGTCTGCTCGCCGGCAGCGTCAAGGGCTGACCCGCGCGCCCGCCGCCGCCTGGCCCCGCGGGGGGGGGGGGGGGCGGCGGGGCCCCCGGGGGGGGGACACTGGGGTGGTTCGTTGTTTTGTGCGCGCGGGGCGGTGGTTCGGACGGCGCCC
>NZ_JBEZEH010000313.1:0-5281 GCF_040648775.1 Micromonospora sp. NPDC049089 | reverse complement strand
GTTCAGCACCCGACCACGGCCACCGGTCACGCCTCGGTCAGCGCATTTTCTGCTGCGCGTCGGTCAGCTTGGCCTTCACCGAAGCCTCGGTGACCGGCTTGCCACTGGCCGCGTCGGCGAACAACTCCTTCATCGCGGTGCCGACCAGGGTCTCGAAGGTGCTCTCATCGGGCACCTGCGGCAGCGGGGCCGCGGTCGTGACCAGGGTCTCCTGGATGTTCTTCTGCTCCGTCGCGCTGAACGCCGGGTCAGAGGCCGCGGTCTTCACCGCCGGCAGCGAGCCGTACGTCTTGTTGAGGAGCGTCTGCTCCTCGTCGCTGGTCATGAACTTGACGAAGCTCAGCGCGCCGTCCTTGTTCTTGGTGTGCTTGAAGACCGCCATGTTGATCCCGGCGACCATGCTGTTGACCTTCTTGCCGCCGGCCGGCGGGCTGGCCAGGAACGGCACCGGGGCCACCCCGTACGCGTCGGCGGGCATGTTCTGCGTCTTCAGGTTCGACCCGGCGGACTGCCACAGCAGCATGGCGGCCTTGCCGTTGGCGAAGTCGGAGACCGACTGGTTCTGCGCGTACTCGGCGTTGCTCGGGTTGGTGATCTTGTCGGCGGCCATGAAGTCGATGTACCGCTTGATCGCCGACACGTTCTGCGGGGTGTCGAAGGTCGGCTTGCCGGCCGAGTCGAACCACTCGCCGCCGTACTGCTGGCTGAAGGTGAACGCGTGGTGGGCGTTCTCCGACGGGTTGGCGCCCTCGATCGCCAGGCCCCACTTGCCGCCGGTGCTCAGCTTCTTGCCGTACTCGACGACCTGCTCCCAGGTGGTGGGCGGCGCGGTGATGCCGGCGTCGGCGAACGACTTCTTGTTGTAGTACAGGCTGTACGCCATGCTGTAGAGCGGCACGGCGGCCGGCGGCTTGCCGGGTGCGCCGGCGGCGGCGAGCGCGGCGGGCACGATGCGGTCCTTGCCGCCGACGGCCTGCAGGGCGGCGTCGTCGAACTCGACCAGCGCGCCGGTGGCCTGCAACGACGCCGACCAGGTGTTGCCGATGTTGACCACGTCCGGGCCCTTGCCGGAGGCGGCGGCGGCCAGCAGGCGGTTGAGCAGATCCGACCAGGGGACCACCTCGACGGTGACCTTGATCCCGGTCTGCTTCTCGAACTTGTCCAACTCCGGCTGGAGGATGGTCTTGTCGGCCTCCAGGCTGGCGCCCTGGTTGCTGGCCCAGTAGGTGAGTGTCTTGGGTGATGCGGCGGAGTCGTCGCCGGAGCCTCCGCAGGCGGTCAGCGATGCGGCCGCCAGTACGGCGGCGGTGAATATCCCGAGGTGTCGTCTCGACACGGGTCAGCCCTTCCGGTGCGTGGTGGGGGTCCGCCGGCATTCGTCACCGATAGGGGTCGGGTGACGGGGGCCGGCTGCGGACAGGGTTCGGGGGTGCGCCGTCGGGGTCCGTCGGCGTTTCCCGGGAGTTACATCACGGCTTAATTTATGTCGTCATTAAAGTTGCTGGCAGGTGGGTCGTCAAGCACGAGGCGGTTACAGTCGCCTCGAACGGCCGACGGGAACGAGGTGACGAGTGGAGCTGGCGCGTGCCACCAACCGCAGCGTGCGGTTGCGCAACCGGTCCGCCCTGCTGACCAAGCTCTTCCTGGACGGCCTGCTCACCCGGCAGGACCTGGTGCGCAGCACCGGACTGAGCCAACCCGCGGTCAGCAACGTGGTGGCCGACATGATCGACGAAGAGCTGGTCGCCGAGGCCGGCGCCGCCGAGTCCGACGGCGGCCGGCCCAGCATGCTGCTGAGGATCGCGCCCCGCTTCGCCTTCGTGATCGGCGTGGACGTCGGCGAGACCCGGGTCCGGGTGGAGCTGTTCGACTTCGCGATGACCCTGCTGGCCAGCATCGAGTACCCGCTCGACCCGGCCCGTACCGAGCCCGACCTGGTGGCCGGGCACGTGCTGGCCGGCATCGACGCGGTCACCGGCCAGGCCGGGGTGACCCCCGGTGACGTGCTCGGCGTCGGCATCGGCGTCTCCGGCGTGGTCGAGCAGGGCGCCGAGGCCGTCGTGCACGCCCAGGCCCTCGGCTGGGACCGGGTGCCGCTGGAGCGTCTGATCGGGGCCGGCACCGACCTGCCGCTGCACATCGACAACGGCGCGAAGACCCTGGGCCAGGCCGAGATGTGGTTCGGTGCCGGCCGGGGCGCCCGGCACGCCGTCTTCGCGCTGGTCGGCTCCGGTGTCGGCGCGTCGGTGGTGACCAACGGCGCCACCTACCGGGGCGCGTCCAGCAGCGCGGGGGAGTGGGGGCACACCACCCTTGTGTACGGCGGCCGGGTCTGCCGGTGCGGCGCGCGCGGTTGCCTGGAGGCGTACGTGGGGGCGGAGGCGATCATCGACCGCTACCGCGAGGCGCGCAGGGGTCGACAGGTGCCGGGCGAGGACGAGGAGTCCCAGATCGCCGCGCTGGTCGCCGCCGCCGAGACCTCGGCCACCGCCCGACGGGTCCTGGAGGACACCGCGGGTTACCTCGGTGCCGGGGTGGCGAACCTGATCAACCTGTTCAACCCGGAGCGCGTGGTGCTCGGCGGCTGGGCGGCGATGGCCCTCGGCGACCTGCTGCCGGCCGTGCGGGAGGCTGCCGGTCGGCAGGCGCTGCGCCAGCCGTACGAGCAGGCGTCGATCGAGCTGTGCCGGCTCGGGGTGGACGCGGTGGCGTTGGGCGCGGCAACCCTCCCGATCGCCCGCTTCCTCACCGAGGGTGGCGTCCGACGCTGACGGAGCACGACTCCGCAGGCCGACGGCAAATTACCCAAAAAGAATCCTCGGGATAAATAACGAAGTTATAGATCGATGTCTTGACGCCGCCGCAATCTCGCCGCAACACTCCTACGAGAGCGCTCTCCTCCCCGCGGCACCGCGTCGGCGGCACCATCCACGGCGTCACGGGCGAGTCCGATCCCATCCGTGCGGCAACCCGTAACCCCCTATCGACAGGCGATGTCATGACATCTCGTGCTACATCCGTACGCCCGCGTCCCCGGGTCGTGCGCCACCTGCTCGTCGGGCTCACCGTGGCCCTGGTCGCGGCGCTCACGCCGACCGGAGCCACCGCACCCGCGCAGGCCGCCCCCGTCCTGCTGTCCCAGGGCCGTACGGCCACCGCCTCGTCCACCGAGAACGGCGGAACCCCCGCCGCCGCCGCTGTCGACGGCAACACCGGCAGCCGCTGGTCCAGCGCGTTCAGCGACCCGCAGTGGCTCCAGGTCGACCTGGGCGCCCGGGCCACCATCACCCAGGTCAACCTGCTCTGGGAGGGCGCCTACGGTCGGGCCTTCCAAATCCAGACCTCCGACAACGGGTCCACCTGGACCACGATCTACTCGACCACCACCAGCACCGGCGGCACCCAGAACCTCACCGTCTCCGGCGCCGGCCGCTACGTCCGCATGTACGGCACCACCCGCGGTACCGGCTACGGCTACTCGCTCTGGGAGTTCCAGGTCTACGGCGAGAGCGGCGGCACCAACGAACCCCCGGTGACGCCCACCGACCCGTACAACCCGAACCTCGGGCCGAACACGTTCGTCTTCGACCCGAGCACCCCGACGTCGACCATCCAGAGTCGACTGAACACCCTCTTCACCCAGCAGGAGACCAACCAGTTCGGCCCGCAGCGCTACGCGGTGCTGTTCAAGCCCGGCACCTACACCGCCGACGTCAACCTCGGCTTCTTCACCCAGGTCGCCGGCCTCGGCATGAGCCCCGACGACGTCAACCTCAACGGCCACGTGCGTACCGAGGCGTTCTGGTTCGGCGGCAACGCCACGCAGAACTTCTGGCGGGCCGCCGAGAACCTGTCGGTCACCCTGCCCGCCGGGCAGACCGTGGAGCGCTGGGCGGTCTCCCAGGCGGCGCCGTACCGACGGATGCACCTGCGCGGCGCGCAGAACCAGATCCAACTCTGGAACGGCGGCGACGGCTGGTCCAGCGGCGGCCTGCTGGCCGACACCCGCATCGACGGCCTCGTCGTCTCCGGCTCGCAGCAGCAGTGGTACTCCCGCAACAGCGAGTTCGGCAACGGCTGGACCGGTTCGGTGTGGAACATGGTCTTCCAGGGCGTCAACGGCGCTCCCGCGCCCAGCTTCCCCAACCCGTCGCACACGGTGATCCCGCAGACCCCGCAGGTACGGGAGAAGCCGTTCCTCTACGTGACCGGAAGCGGTGAGTACCGGGTCTTCGTGCCCGCGCTGCGCACCAACTCCACCGGCACCAGCTGGTACAACAAGACCCCGGCCGGCTCGTCCCTGTCGCTGTCGCAGTTCTTCGTCGTCCAGCCCGGCACCAGCGCCGCCACCATCAACACCGCCCTCGCCCAGGGCAAGCACCTGCTCTTCACCCCGGGTGTGCACCGGATCACCGAGCCGATCCAGGTCAACCGGGCCGACACGGTGATCCTCGGCCTCGGCCTGGCCACCATCCAGGCCGACAACGGCACGGTGGGCATGCGGGTGGCCGATGTGGACGGCGTGAAGGTGGCCGGCATCATGTTCGAGGCCGGCACCACGAACTCGCCGGTGCTGATGGAGGTCGGTCCGTCCGGCTCGTCCGCGAGCCACGCCGCGAACCCGACCTCGCTGCACGACGTGTTCTTCCGCATCGGCGGGCCGCACGTCGGCAGGGCCACCAACACGTTGACGGTCAACAGCGACAACGTGATCGGCGACCACATGTGGTTGTGGCGGGCCGACCACGCCGCCAGCGGCGTACCGACCGGGTGGACGCTGAACACCGCCGACACCGGGCTCACCGTCAACGGCGACAACGTCACCATGTACGGCCTCTTCGTCGAGCACTACCAGAAGTACCAGACGATCTGGAACGGCAACGGCGGGCGGACGTACTTCTACCAGAACGAGCTGCCCTACGACGTGCCGAACCAGGCGGCCTGGATGAACGGGTCGACCCGGGGTTACGCCGCGTACAAGGTCGCCGATTCGGTGACCAGTCACCAGGCGTACGGGCTGGGTAGCTACAGCTACTTCAACGTCAACCCGGCGGTGGTCGAGGAACGGTCCTTCGAGGTGCCCACCAACCCGAACGTGCGGTTCACGAACATGGTGACCGTCTCGCTCGGTGGCGTCGGCACCATCAATCGGGTGATCAACAACGCCGGTGGCACCGCGAACGCGGCCAACCAGACGGTGTACCTGACCACCTACCCCTGACCGGGGCGCCCGCGCCGGCCCGGTCCGCTGTGACCGGGTCGGCCGGGTGGCACCCAGGGC